>CAIXUF010000639.1 GCA_903922535.1 Candidatus Hydrogenedentota bacterium | reverse complement strand
CTTGACAAATTTATTAAGAAACTTAGTTCAGACCTCATAGAAGCCAGGGACAACATATTACTGGCCCAAGAGCATCAAATATCATCTGCCAATTCTCATCGCCGCCCTGAAGTATTCAACATCGGCGACGAGGTCCTTGTGCCAGACCGGCTTGTGCGTTTTGCGGTCGATGCAGTAGAAATGGCCCAGCCCGCCCACGGAATAGACGCATTTCTCGTCAATCGTCGGCGCCGTGCGGGAACCGTCATGGCTCAGCTCGCCCGGCGCGTCATAGCCGAAATTCCACAGTTCCTTGCCGCTTTGCAGGTCCAGGCAGCGCATCACATCCTGCTTCTGCTCCACCCGGTCAAGAAGATACACCTCGCCATCGCGAATCGACGGGGAGGCGTAGCCCTGTCCCAGCGGCAGCGTCCACAGCACCTTGGGTCCGGCATCGGGCCAGGTCCGCGCCAAACCGGTCTCCGGCGAGACCCCGTCGCGGGCCGGACCCATGAACTGCGGCCAGTCCGCAGCAGGCGCGGAAAGCGCGAAAAGCGCCAGGACGGCGCATGCAATGATCATATGAATTTGGAAAGTCTTTACGGAATGCATGGTCTCTACGTCTCCTTTGCCGGGCCAATTAACAAATTAGCCGCACCTCTTCATGCCGTGCGGCCTGTAAATGATACAACAATCGGGCCAATGAAATGGATTCTTGCGGCATTTCGGGCAGTAAATGCCTGCACGTTTGACCACGATGGCGGACAATTCCCATCACTGTATTTGACCATGCGAACGGCGGCGCCGTTTCGGTCCATTGCGTTGCGGCACCCACCGGGGCCGTTCATGACGGCGAAAATCCAGGCTTTCTGCCAGGGGATAGACAGGGCATGCAGAGCTTGACCATCGAATTGGGGGTAAAACCCCAATGATTCAAGGGCTTCCGGCCGACGTGATCATCGCCGCCACGCTGTCGCGCACCGCACCGAAGATGATCTCCGCCTTGCGGTCGATTCCGTTGAGGTACAGGTGGCAATGATCGATGAAACAGTCCGTGCCCCCGGTCAACTGTTCGGCCACGGGAATGTAGGCCACCCCCTTTTTTTTGGCGAAATCCTTCACCATGCGGTTGTATACGTCGATGGCGCGCGCGTACGAAAAAATGTCCTTGTCCGGCGGATCGTTGTATTTGCGGCGGTAATAGTCCAGTTCTCTCCCGCGCAAATGCCCGAAATCGGGCCGGGCGGTGCTGCACAGCGCCATGGGGACGCCATGGGCGCGCGCCTGCCGGACCATGTCCGCCATGTTGCCCATGGTGAAGGCTTGAATCCGGGCCTCGTACTGCTTCTCCGGCGGCAGCAGCCATGGCCCAAAACACTGGCCGAAAAACGCGGAACGCCTCAAACACAGCCACCACGGCGCACCCGCCCGTTCTTCCGCCACATCGGCCGGACGCATTCCTGCCGGGGGAGATCCACCCATCACTGCCTGGGTGTCGTTGACAAAATTGTAGTGGATGAGCAGATCGGGCTGGAGATCAAGATAGTCCTGAAAACGCGCTTTCTCGTGCGCCGAATCGAGGCCGTACACCCCGCAGTTGATCACCTCGATGCGGTCCGTGTGGAATTGATCCCGGAGTCGGCGTTCCAGCAGGTTGGGGTAGCTCAGATCGTTCCGGGGGCCCTCGAAGGTGGTCGATGCGCCGATGCACACGATTCGGATCACCCCTTCGGGCTTGGGCAAGACCACCTCGTCATCGCGGAAACCCACATTGTTCGTCCACACCGTCCAATGCCCGAAATTGTCGCGGCCATAGGCATGCGGCCGGAGTTTGAACCATAACTTCTCGTAGAAGGACGGGGTGATGAAAACCAGCAGTTCGGAAACCTTGCCGGTGCTGTCCAACCGGGGGGCAAAGCAGCAGTCCGCGTAGCAGGAAGGGCCGTTCTTGCGCGCGAACGGATAGGATCGAAACTGCTGCTGTCCGGTTGCCCAAGCCGTCTCGACGGTTCTCCGGATATCGGCCGGGGCCTGCGGATCCTCCGCGTCCACCATGGACAGCACCGAGGCGCCAAGAGCGATATGCCCGCCCAGCGCGGCGATGTCAGGAGGGGCGGGCGGGACGTACTTGTGCGTGACGGCATGGTCCGGACCGCAGCAAAGCACGAGCGCCGGGATGCGTTCCACCATCGCCTGTTTCTCGTCTTCCGTCTGCAGGGGGAGGAAGGCCTGCCATCTGGGGGCGTCCGGCGCGGGACTCAATGACGGGGGCGGTTTCGGGGCCGAGTCCTGCGAAATCCGGCAGGCCAGTTGTTCCCAGCGTTTTGCCTGGGTTTCCACGCGCTGTGCATAGGCGTCGGCGCCGGCCCGCATCCAATGCCGCCATGCCACGGCGCCGCCTTCCAGCAGAAACGGCACCGCTCCGAGCCATAACAGGGCAAAACAGGCCCAAACCGCCCGCCGCGTGCGTTTTGATATAGCCATCGCTCGTCAGTGCCTTCAACAGGGTTGGTGAGCATCCCTTATACTATGCGGCATCGGGCGATTACAACGGCGGGTGAGGAAGAATTCTCCGAAAGCCGGTTACTTCTTCCTGACGATGATGTTCCGGAACCAGGCCTCGCCATGGTGGTCCTGCAGCTTGATGCTGCCCTTGGCGGGCATGCCGGCATAGGGGACCTTGAATTTGCCGAGGGGCTTGGTCATCAGGGCAAAATCGGTGTCGATGACCTTCCACCCGTTCATGATCACGACAACCTTGCCGCCCTGCACGGAGATGTCAAAGGAGTTCCATTCTCCGGCGGGACGGGACATGTTGAACATGGGCGTTACTATGTCATAGATCGCGCCGCAACTGTTCTTGTCGGGGAACACCCCGAAATCATCAAGCACCTGGACTTCAAAGCCGCGATAGGCGGCGCCTTCCGGCTGGGCGCGGAGAAAGATGCCGCTGTTCGTGCCCTTGGCGACCTTGAACTCTGCGTGCAGGTCGAAGTCTCCGAATTGATCCCCGGTGTAGCCGGCATAACGCAGGCTCGATTTCTTGCAGCCGAAAATGTGCAGAACGCCGTCCTTGACCTCAAAGAGGTTTTCCTTGTCGGTCACATTCTTCCACGCATCCGCATGCTGTGCGTCCAGCAGATTCACCCAGCCGTCGCCGGTGGGACACGGGGTCGGCTTGCCTTCCGCGATGTTGAGTGACGGCTTGTTGCCGTCCGCCGTGGTATGCGTGGCGCATCCGACAACCAGAACGGCAATCGCCGCGGCGATGAAGACAACATTCTTTTTCACGGGCAAATCTCCTGTTTGGATCACTTCAGTGTAAGCTTTACTGGGAGCGCCGGCGTCCCGCCGGCTGTCTTTGCGCGCGGGCCCAGCCGGCGAGACGCCGGCGTTCCCAGTAACCGCGCTCCCTGTGTCACATTCAGGCGTTCTTCCGGGCAATGAGCGATTCCATGAACGCGTCGATGCGCGTGCCGACCTGCTCGTCGGACCAGGAACGCGTGTCGCTCTGGTCTGCCTCAATCATGATCGTCGGCAGCCCGTGTTTCTCCTCCATGCGGCGCGCCAGCTCGTACTGGCCGAAGGAATAGGCGCGGCAACTCCGGTTGGAATGCATCACGAACCCGTCGAGGTGGAATTTCTCCGCCATTTCAAGCAGTTCGCGCTCACGGTAGTCCAGCCCATGATTGATGTATCCGGCAATGTAGTTGGCCGCCATTGTGCGCAGGATGTCCTTTTCGTCCTGAAACGGCGCCTCGTAGCAGAAGCTCTTGGCATAGGTCGACACCACCAGCGAGGCCTTGTGATCGCCGAATTTCTTCGCCAGAAACTGTATCTTATACCAGATGGCGAGGTTGTCCCAGCCGAGCCGGTATTTCTCGCCGTCCAGCGCCGCCACGCCGTTGCGGATGCGGTCCTGCATTTCGGCCTGGAGCATCTTGTAGTAATCGATGCACTCCGGCGTGCCGCGCAGCGTGACTATCGGCGCGAGGTGGATGAACGTGTCAAACGAGTTCATCGGCGCCGGCCGGTGCACCAGCATGTCCTGCACGTCCCGCCAAAGTCCCAGCGCCTGCTTGGACAGGCGCACCGTGTCCTCGAACTTGCTCCACTTGATCGGCTTGCCGGTGATTTGGCCCACCTGGTCCATCATCTCCTGCAACTGCGCCTTGACGTAGTCGATCGCCTCCGGCCGGTCCTCGCCGTACTGGTAGGGCGCGTCGATCATGATCAGCGGCACGTCGAAAATGCGCTGCAGTTCCTGGTACCACTTCGTCACCGTGCCGCAGATGTTGTTGCAGCACACGAGAAAGTCCGGGCGCGGCGATCCGCCGATGGGGCTTTTCCCGCTCAGGATGCTGCCAAAGTCGCTGCGCGCGTAGGAGCACAGGTCGCGCGAGTAGCCCTGATCCTCGGCCACCGAGCAGCATGAATCGGCCATGCGCGTCGTGCCGATCATGGCGGCGTGGTTCTCGGGATAGATGGGCGTCACGCCCGCGGCATGCAGAATCTCCACCGGCCCGCCGCTGGTGATCCAGGCGATCTTCTGGTCCGGGTCCTTCTCGGCGATCTTCGCCTTGATGTAATAGCGCCCCATCAGCAGCTTCATCTTGTCCGAGGCCTTGATGGGAATGCGGCTGGCACCGTCTGTTTTCTTCTTGCCGCCGGTCAGTTTTGAGATCTTCTGGTCCAGCTTGCGTTTGGCCAGCGTTGCGCGCAGCGCGCCGACGAGCGCGATCTCCTTGACCTTGTTCTTCGCCTTCATTCCGATTCGGTTCGCCATATCGATGATTCCTGGTTCCGGCTGCTTCAATAACTTCATATCGCTGTTGCAATGTGGGGCAGACATTCCTGTCTGCCTGACTTGGTCAAATAACCCGAAAGGCGGACAGGAATGT
>CAIXUF010000638.1 GCA_903922535.1 Candidatus Hydrogenedentota bacterium | reverse complement strand
GGGGAAAAGGACACCGACAACCTCTCCCAAACACAGGTGTCATCGGGGGCAAATAGTAGTGACGGGGGCACGGACATATGACACGGTCCATTTGTAATCTATATTACAAAGTAGATTCGTGTGTCCTGAATGCGGACACACCCCAACTGCGTAAATCAATTATTCCAGACGGTCTCTTTTGCCACATAAGCGCTTAGTATGAAGGCACTTAACGAACATAAACGATTTCAGTCATCTGCAGGTCAGGGGATTGCGTTCTTTACTTGTATGCGGTACACTTTAGACGTGCTACAGAGGCTGTGGCCTCGAAATGGTAGATCGGGTTTGGCATATAGTGAGTTGCTGACGGGGCTGTTGGTTCTTTCGTTCAGTGCTGCAATATATGCAGGAACGTTGACACCCGGTAAACCAATAGTTGAATCGGATCATTATGAGGTGCCCATTAATCTGCGCGGTGCAGGCGATGGCGTTGCGGCATTGGATTTTTCACTTGCTTACGACCCGGCTGTTTTTCAGCCCGTGAGCATTTCCCCGGGCGCGGCTGCTACAGCCGCGGGGAAACTGGTGACCGCGAATCTTCCTGAACCGGGCAAGTACATTGTGGTCATGATGGGTTTCAACCAAACTTCGGTCACCAATGGCGAAATTGCCCGCATCGCGCTCAAACGCGTGGGGGATGCTTCGCAGGGTGAGACCAGGCTGGCCGTAAACGATCCCACCCTTTCCACTTTGGAAGGCGTGGCGGTCCCCGTCGAAGGCGGAGTGACTGCGGTTACAGTGGCCCCGAAGGAAGAGAAACCTTCAGATGGAGACGGCACCAAACCGGTTGCGGAAAAGCCCGAAAGGCCCACCACGACAGCCGGGGGGGAAGCGCCAGGCGCCAAACCCCGAGGTAATGCGCGGGTGGCCGTTGCGCCGGGCGCGGACGGAAAACCGGCCATGGCGACACCGCCAGTGGATGTGCCTGTCGCCATGAAAGCACCGGCATCCGACGGCGTAAAGGCTGAAAATGCTGTGCCCAATGTGGCGGCTGCCGCGGCGAAAGCCGCGGAAGAGCGAAACAGACTGGGCGATGTTCCGGCTGGAAGCCAAACCGGCACCGACACGAAGACCGCATCAGTTGCGGTGAAACAGGACGGGCAGGCGGCCCGTGCGGCGGACATGCATCAAACGCCGGGTTCTTTGAAAATTGAAACGTCAGGCACGGTGAACAACAACACCGCGGAATCATCCCCCCCCGACGGGGAACAGCGCGCAAGCGCCGTCTCAGGCGGGTGGATGCGCCTCGGACTGGCAGCGGCAGTATTGCTGGCAGTGGCGGGCGTGGCGTGGATGATGCGTTCGCGGATATTCCGTTAGGTTTTGCCCCCTAGAAGAGGATGCCTAATCCTCTGCAAACCCCTGGTGCCCGCCAGGGGAGCACCTCACCCCGAGATGCCGGCGCCCCCCCTGCCGGCATCTCCCTGCACTCATAACTTTATTCTTGTCTTGGCTGACCCCGCCACCTCCACCAGGTTTCGACGCCCAGTGGAACAATGAATCTCACCGGAGATGCCGGTCACCCGCGGACGACAACTCCCTTGAAACGCCCCAATTCAATGGTTTTTCCTCTGTGACGCTCTGATCCCCCTCAGAGCTACGCCCCTCACCGGAGATGCCGGTCGCCCCCTACCGGCATCTCCCCTTTATCGCAATCATTCATTTTTTTCCTCTGTGACGCTCTGATCCCCCTC
>CAIXUF010000637.1 GCA_903922535.1 Candidatus Hydrogenedentota bacterium | reverse complement strand
TCCCAAGCAGGGGCATGTGCTCATTCCGATCCACCTCGATGTATGGCCTTTTGCGCTGCCCAAACATCCGACCTTTTACGTTACAAACTGGTTGCAGTTGGATTGTATAACCAAGTGGCACCGATGCGAGTCTTGGTCCGAACGGCATTGGCGTATTCTCGAACTGTACGCAAAGGATATGGCCGCGCACCGGCAGAACGTCATTTCAACGCCTGCATTGATCGGCAATTTTCACAATTCTGACCCTATGACGCTGGTGGACACAACCCGCAAGAAAGACGGAACCCTGCAATTCGACATGCGTCGCTTGGAACGCTGGGTTGAGTTGTTCAGCCGACATGGGTTTGAGTTATTCGAAATATGGCATTTGCTTTCCCAGGCTCATGGTAAATACGCGCCGCCCTTTGGTCTTTACGATGAAAAGAAAGGCAGGCGAATCTGGTACGAAGAACTGCCGTCCACGGGAAGCACCTATCGGAAGGTGGTTGGGTCGTTCCTTACGGAACTCTCGCGCTGGCTGGATCAACGGCGTCTTGCGAAACGATTTTTACTGCATGTGTTCGACGAGCCCAGGCGGGAGTGCTGGTCGCATTACGCGAAGATGTCGGCCTTTTTTCGACAGAATGCCCCCGAACTTCGGCAGATGGATGCGATCAGCACCAGTGGGCTCATTACCGATTTCGGTGCCGATCTGGATATTCCCGTGCCACTTACCCCGCATTTGGGCGATGACGAGTATTTCCAGAAACGGGCGCGTGAGGGCCGCAAGCCTGTCTGGTGGTACACATGCTGCTCACCGGGCGGGCGATACGCCAACCGGCATGTGTCCATGCCCCTCATCAATGGGCGCATGCTGTTCTGGCAGTCCTTCGTTTTCGGAGTCACCGGTTACCTACATTGGGGTTTAAATTTCTGGAACCGCCCAGACCAGAACGTTTCAGGCTGGCCCGGGATCAACAAATACGCAGATGCAATGCTTATGAACCCCTATCGTGAACACCCCCCTCGCTGGGCAGTGGGCGATGCATGTATTGTGTATCCGCACCAACACTGGTGGGAAGATCGCGGACCCGTCGGATCCCTGCGTTGGGAAGCCATGCGAGCAGGGTTACAGGATTACGAGATGCTCCGGATGCTCGAAACACTTGTGTGTGGGACAAAGCCTAAGCCAGGGACCAGAAGAGCTGGTGCGCACAACAAAGCAAATGGATTATTTGCTGCTATACGGGGCCCCATAGCTGGGAGCCTCACTGATTTCACCCGTGACCCGAAACTGCTACTCAGAACACGCCGCAAGATGGGCGAGTGTGTCTCGGCGTTGATTGGATAATATTTAAGCGTCACGTTATTAACATTGAATGGGTAAAGCATAATTCCAAATTCAAGTAAATGTCACCTGATATTGCTCTGTTAAAGTGGAAGATTAAACGGAGGCCGATATGACATCACGCGAACGGGTGGTTGCGGCATTGAATCATCAGAAGCCGGATCGGATTCCGCGCTATGACGTATTATTTCAAAGCTTTATTGATCAATGGCGGAAGACAAAACGGCTTACCGATGATGCCGACATTCACGTCTACTACAAG
>CAIXUF010000636.1 GCA_903922535.1 Candidatus Hydrogenedentota bacterium | reverse complement strand
GGTGGCCTGAGTTCCTGAGTTCCAGATTGTGGTTGCGGTTACGCCGCGCCGGGTTCTTCGTGGTGAGAACTGCGGGGTGCTTCCGGAAAAGACCATGGCTGCCGGGGTGTTCGGGATGGACAGCACTGGGGTGCTGTGTCATGCTTTTGGCCAGCTACAGCGGCGTGTTGTGATTCCCGGCACGGCAGACTTTGGAAGGAGGCGCGCGTGAAAGTTGTGATTCTTTGCGGTGGCAAAGGCTCCCGCCTGCGCGAGGAGACGGAGTTCCGACCCAAACCGATGCTGCCGATCGGCAACCGCCCCATCCTGTGGCATATCATGAAGACCTATGCGGCCCAGGGGCACAAGGACTTCATCCTCTGCCTCGGGTACAAGGGCGACATGATCCGCGACTATTTCCGGAACTATCTCTGGATGGCCAGCGATGTGACCGTGAGCCTCGGCCGTTCGCCCGCCGTCGTCTTCCACAACCGCCACGACGAGGAAGACTGGTCCGTGACGCTCGTGGACACCGGGGAGGATACCCTCACGGCCGGCCGCATCCAGCGGATCCAACGGTACATCGGCAAAGACCCGGAGTTTCTGCTGACCTACGGCGATGGCGTGGGCAACGTGGATGTCAACGCGGCCATCGCGTTCCACCGGGAGCAGGGGCGCATCCTCACGGTCACGGCCGTGCATCCGCCGGGACGCTTCGGCGAGATGTCGCTGGCTGACGCGGGGGATGTACAGGCATTCAACGAGAAGCCCCAAGTCGAAGCCGGTTGGATCAATGGGGGGTACTTTGTGTCATCGCCGAAGCTTTTCGACTACTTTGGAGAAAATGCCGACCGCATGATGCTGGAGCAGGAGCCCATCCGGCGCATCACGGCTGACGGACAATTGGCGGCCTACCGCCATACCGGGTTCTGGCAGCCCATGGACACATTCACGGAATATGCGCTGCTGAACCGTCTCTGGAGCGAAGGGAAAGCCCCCTGGAGGATCTGGTGATGTTCGCGAACGCCTTTCGCGGGCGAACGGTCTGGGTCTCCGGCCACACCGGCTTCAAGGGCTCGTGGCTGGCGTTGTGGCTGCACCGCCTCGGCGCAAACGTGTACGGATATTCCCTGTCGCCGCCGACGGAACCCTCGAACTATGCGCTTGCCAACGTGCGCGGCGTGCTGGCGGGGGAAACGATCGGCGACATCCGCAACCGGGAGTTGCTGCAAGACACCATTGCTTCGTGTGCGCCGGATATCGTTTTCCATCTGGCCGCGCAGCCGCTGGTGCGCGACAGTTATGAACTGCCGTTCGAGACCTTCGAGGTGAACGTGCTGGGCACGGCCAGCGTGCTGGATGCGGTGCGCAACCGGAAGCGGCCGTGCGCGGTCGTCTGCATCACCAGCGACAAATGTTACGAAAACCGCGAACAGGTCGGGGGTTACCGCGAATGCGATCCCATGGGCGGGCACGACCCCTACAGCGCCAGCAAGGGCGCGGCCGAAATCCTGATCGCCTCGTACCGGCGCTCGTTCTTTCATCCGGCGGAGTTGAGCCGGCACGGCGTGCAGTTGGCCTCTGCCCGCGCGGGCAATGTGATCGGCGGCGGAGACTGGGCGCGCGACCGGATTGTGACGGACATGGTGGCTGCTCTGATGGCAGACCGCCCCATACCCGTGCGCAACCCGCACGCGATCCGCCCGTGGCAGCACGTCCTGGAACCGCTCTCCGGGTACCTGACGCTTGGCGCGGCCATGCTGACAAAACCCGATCCCAAATGGTGCGAAGGCTGGAATTTCGGGCCGATCCCGGGGACCGAGTTGACGGTCGGGAAACTGGCCGACGCGTTCGTGAGGGCCTGGGGAACAGGCGCATGGGCGGATCGGAGTTCGCCCGGACAACCCCATGAGGCTTCCATCCTCCGCCTGAACATCGAGAAAGCCGGACGGGAACTCGGCTGGCGTCCGCGCTGGACCTGCGAAGAAATGGTGGACAAAACCGCACAATGGTACCGGCGCGTGCTGTGCGAAGGCGCCGACGCTTGCCAGGCGTGCGAAGCCGACATGGAAGCGTATGAACGACTGCACCACGGATGACACGGATGGCACGGATGTTGGTGCTGTTTCATCCGCGCCATCCGTGTTATCCGTGGTCAAAACTGTTTCAGGCCGACCAGCATTTCATAGAGACGGTGCAAGATGGGCAACCTGATCCACGAAGCATTGAGCGAGCAGATTATCGGCGCAGCGATGACAGTATTAAACGAGTTAAAACCCGGGCTGGATGAAAAACTCTATGAAAACGCGCTCGTCATCGAATTGCGCGCTCGTGGCCATGAG
>CAIXUF010000635.1 GCA_903922535.1 Candidatus Hydrogenedentota bacterium | reverse complement strand
AGCCTGCTGGCGATTGCAGGCTCAATCCGGGCTATTCTCCCCGGATGCGGAAGGTAATCAGCCCGAGGTATTCCTTGAGCGCACGAGAGCTGCCTTCCAGCGTTCCCCCATCGGGAAGCCACCGCAAGGGGGCCGGTTTTGGCTCGTCAAGGACTTCGTAGTCGGTTGCGGCGGGAATGATGTTCAGGCCGAAAGACCGGAAGATGGCCTCGGCGCGGCGCATATGGAGCGCGGAGGTGACCAAAAGTATGGTCTTGTCACCCCGGGCGTCCAGGAGACGCTTGGTCAGGAGGGCGTTCTCGTAGGTGTTTCGGCTTTCCGATTCAAACAGGATGGCCGATTTTGGAACGCCCAAGTCCTCCAGAAACTCGCCCATGGCGTCGGACTCCGGCTGCTTTCCCTCCTCCTGCACCAATCCCATTCCGCCGCTCACCACAATGACCGGGGCTTTGCCCGCCTTGTAAAGCCGTGCGGCATGCCACACCCGGTCGGCGGCGGCGGCCAGGTCGGGATATGGCCGCGGTGGTGCCATCGTCCCCATTCCGCCGCCCAGCACCACAATGGCGTCGGCACCGGGCAATTTCTCCACCGGCACAGGCGGATTGGCGCGTTCCAGGGTCTGCCGCACCCAGTCGCCGGTCGCCGGCGCGGACCAGAACCACAGCCACAGCACGGAAAAAGAGAGGAGAAACAGGCCGATCTTCCGGAATCTGGCGATCATCAGAAAGAACGCGGACAAAAGCACCGTCAGGGTCAGGCCCAGTGGAGACGCGAGTTGTGTCAGTACTTTGATCAGCAGCATGGGGTGTGGTTCTTTCGCTTTTGGGGCTCATTCCGTCTGCGTCGGCGGGGTGAGTTCGCGGCAGGCGTCGGCGCGCTTTTGCGCGTCGGTGACGCCGATAATCATGTCCGTGAGGCCGGACCGGCTCAGTCCCAGGTTCATCGCGCCGGACTGCAGCGACTCCACCGTCTCACGGAGGGCCGCGCCGCGCGGGCTCAGATAATGCACCCGCTGGTTTCCGGACCCGGTCAGCGGATGGGTGCGGGGAATCTCCTGCCGGTAGGGGCCGTCCGCAAGAATGTCGATGTGTTCCAGCAGCACGGCGCGGACGGGGTCGGCGCGGAGTTCCTCAATCAGGTATCCCGTATAGACGAGCACGTTCCAGTCGGGCCGCATCGCGCGCAGCCGGTCCAGCAGATCGGCCAGCGCCTCCGGCTGGTCGAAGGGCTCGCCGCCCGAAATGGTGACGCCGTCGAGCGGGGCCGCGATGCGCTCCAGACGCGCGGCCAGCACGCTGACCGGAACGTCCTCGCCCGCGTCATCGGGCTGCATCTCGGGGCTGATGCATCCCGGGCAGTCGCGCGGGCATCCGGCCACCCAGAGCACGGCCCGGACTCCCGGCCCAAGCGCCGTCACGGGCCAGGCCAGGGCGAACAGGCGCAGCACGCTCATGCGGACTCGATTCGCACGGTGAGTTCAAAGCGCGTGGGGGCATCCACTCCGCGGTCAATCAAATCGAGCACCCGCAGCCGCGTGCCCGCGGGCACGTTGCCGTCGAACAGGGCCCGGCTCAGTGGGTTGACCAGCGCAGAATCGACGGCGTTGCGGATGCCTCGCCCGCCATGGTGCAGGTGGGTGCGCGCGTATTCCACCAGCTTGTCGCGGGCGGCCTGCTCCACCACGACGGTCGTCCCCCGGGTTTCGAGTGCGGCGTGGGACAGCTTGCCGATCAGCAGGTCCACAATCTGCTCGTCGAGGGGCGGTTTGATGAAGTCGAAGACCACGAAATTGTCGCCGAATCGGTTGAGGATTTCCGGGCGGCCCAGCACGAAGTTGAAGTGGTCGCGGATGGCCTGGAGCACCGTGTCCTTCATGCGGCTGTAGGGCATGTCGGGCGTGACCAGCACCTGCGGCGCCTCGCCCTCGGACCGGGCGACCGTGCCCAGGTTGCTCGTGAAGATGATGATGCACTCGGAAAAATAGACGGTTTCGCCCTTGCTGTCGGTCAGCCGACCGTCGTCCAGGATTTGGAGGAACTTGTCGAAGATGCTGCCGTGGGCCTTTTCGATCTCGTCGAAGAGCAGAATCGAGAAGGGGTTGTTCTTGACGGCGTTGGTGAGCTGGCCGCCCTCCTCATAGCCCACATAGCCCGGCGGCGCGCCGAGCAGGCGCTGGTCCGACTGGGGTGCGGCGTACTCGCTCATATCGAAACGGAGCAGCCGGTCCTCGCGGCCGAACAGCAGTTCGGCCAGCGCCTTGGCCATTTCGGTCTTGCCCACACCGGTGGGCCCGGCGAAGAAGAGCACACCCCGCGGGCGGTTTGTTTTGTCGCTGTCGCCCGCGGCGATGCCGATCTTGGCGCGCTTGACGATGTCGATGACCCGTCCGACGGCCGCCTCCTGCCCCTTGATCCGGGTGCGGATGAAGGCCTCTGCCCCGGACAGCCGCTCCACGCTGATCTTGTCCCACTCGCTCACGGTCACGCCGTACTTGTACATCTCCGAAATGCGCTTGACGTTCGATACGCCGGTGTCGGGATCAACCACGGGGATGCGCTCGCGCAGGGACAGGTTGAGCAGGCTGCGCATCTCGTAGTTCGTGAGCCCCTCGGTCAGATCGACAAACTCCTTCACCACCTGCTTGGGCGGCGGTTCCTGCGGCCCCACCGCGCCGTGGAAGTAGCGGTAGTAGCGGAGGATGAAACGCTCCCGCTCGTCCCGGTCCGGCGGCTCGATGTGGATGGACCGCGCCCGCGGGCTGTTCAGGTAGAGAAACGCGGGGAGGTCGTTGAGCTTCTCGCAGATGAGGATGATCAGGTTGTTCCAGCGCCCGTCCTCGCGCACCACCTCGCGGCTGGCCATGGTGGCCTTGAGCAGGCGGGTCATGAGCAGGCGCTCGTCGCGCGGGAGCCGGTCCGGCGTGGAGGTCAGGCGCGACGCAAAATCGATCACGAACGCGCAGGGCACTTTCGTGTTCTGCAGGCCCAGCCCGATCCGGTGCACCACGGTTTCCCAGTCCACGGCGCGCGGCTTGCCGCCGCGGAACTTGTCCGCCGCCCGGCTCAGCATGCCGCCGGACTGCTGCTGGTTCATGGACCGGCCCTGCTCCAGCTCGGCCCGGTTCTTGTCCGCGTCCGTGGCCGGTTTGTCCTTGTCCTCGGGCTCGCCGCCCTTTTCAATCCTATGAAACACCGCCTCCATCTCGGGGGACACAAAGGACAGGTCCTCGACCGGGTCGGCCCAGGAGACCACCTCGTATTTCATTCCGAGCAGAAAGCGGCGCAGAAAACCAGGCAGGTCGCTCTCGGTCCAGCGCAGTTGGTTTGGTTCGTCCCCCTGCACCGGAAACGAGACGAGGTCGTACACGTTGCCGTAGATGAACAGGACATTCTTGATGCAGACAAACCGCGCCATTTCGCGCAGCCAGCGCGACGACTCCTCATTCACCACAATCATGGCGGACTCCCTTGGCTTGATGCCTGCGGTGATTGTAGACGGAAAGGGGACGGAGGCGCAAAAGCAGGTGACAGTCGATAGTTGATGGGGGGCGGTGGACGGTTGGGTGCGCATCGGCAAACGGGGCGCCATCCCCTGGTGGCGCATTTTCTTTTGTTGTGCTAGAATCAGGGCGGCTCAGGGAGGCCGGTCTTATGAGTGGAACTGTCATTGGCAATGATGAGGGAATGTTGCCCCTTCGTTTGGACTTCGTCATCGAAGCGGGCGCGTATGCGGTGGGAGCGACGCCGCTGCTTCTGGCCGTGGGGGTAAAGCGCATCGTGGATGACTGCGTGAGCCAGTCCATCGAATACCGCAACCGCCGCAAGGCCGAACTCCTTGAATGGCGCGCGCTGCAGGAACGTCAACAGGAGGCCAATGCCAGGGCCGCCGAACTGGAGGAGGCTGTGATCGCGTCGGAGCAGCGGCTGGCCGCCCTGGAACTGGGGAATGTGGAGAAGCGCGCGGCCGAAGCCGGGCGGGAGGCGCCGCTGCACCTGCTGGCGCGCGCCAGGATGCAGTTGGGCGCGCAGCGGCTTTCCCCCGGCCATGCCGCCGCGTTGCTGGATGATCTGGCGGAAATGTTTCAGACCGCGCCCGATGCGTTTCGCGCCGCCGCAGGCGACCCCTGGGGGCTGCTGGAACGGCAGCGCCGGACCATGGCCTGCCGGATGGCCTCGGGCGACGGGGTGGAGGCGGAGGATATTGCCGGGCTGCGCGACGCCTACCACCGGACACTGGCCGCGTTTGTGGCCACGGTGCGCGCCCGGCGTGACTGGCAGGAGGCCATGCGCGCGCGCATCGAGGCGGCACTCGACACGGTGCTGTTCGCCGAACATGTCATTTCCCGGTTCGAGGCGGAAATGGCCCTTCACGCCGCCGAACTGGAAACGCTGCGCGGACGCCTGACAGCGCTGTGCGCCGACAACGAGACGAACGCCGGGGAACTGGGCCTGATCGAGCGGCGTTTGGAAACGCTGCGCGGTGACATCGACCGGGACACGATTGTGGCGGCGCAGCGGCGCGGCGTTGCGGAGGCGGTCACGCGCATCCTCGGCGAGATGGGCTATGAGTCCATAGACGATTTTGCATTCGAACGCGACACGCCCATGGCGGTCGCGTCCCTGCGCATTCCCGGCGGCGAGATAGTGCGCGCGGCGCTGCACCGCAAGCGCCAGCTTGCCTTTGAGGTGGTCCACGAACGGTCGTCCGGGCCGGGGGCCGACGCCCCGCTTACCACTTCAGAACGCGTCCACCTCCGGCGGCAGGAACAGAAATGGTGCGCCGACATGCGTGAAATGTTCCGCCGCCTCGTGGGTGAGGGGTTTCAGTACCGGGTGGCCTTCGAGCAGGAACTGAAGGAGGAGACGGTGAAGGTGGTGGTGGTCGAGTCTCCCGGCGACATTCTGGATAGGGGGGCCGAAATGGACGCCAATTCCGGACAGCAGCGGCGCATGGACAACTGATCCCCCCGCCTTTCCTGTCATGCTATACTAAAAAAAGGCAGACCAAGGGAGTACTATGCATGAGCGGCCATGTCATCGCAACGGAAATCATCATTCCCTCGACCCACACCATGTTCTACGCCGCCACCGGCGGCGCGGCGGTGGCGGCCGCGGTTGGCATTGCCGTCGGGGTGAAGGCGATTGTGGATGACTGCATCCACAATGCGGAGAAGCAGCGCGACGCGGAAAAGGAACGCATCGCGGAATGGGCGGCCTTTGTCCAGCGGCAGCAGCAGGAGAACCGGGAGGCGGCCGCGCTGGAGGAAATGCTGGTCGCTTCGGAGCAAAAACTGGCCGCCATGGAATTGGGCGGGGTGACAAAGCGGGTCCTCGGGGCGGAAGGCGGGGAGCCGCCTTCGGAACGGGCCCGGGCGCACATGGAACTGGGCAGGGAGCGGCTGGCGCCGGAGCGCGCCGCGTCGCTGCTGGCGGAGTTTGCGTCTCTGCTGGCCGAAGCCCCCGCCGCGTTCCGCGCGGCCGAGGGTGATCCCTGCGGACGCCTGGAGCGGCAGCGCGCCGCGCTGGCCGCGCGGCTGCAGGGTGGCGAACCGCTGGACGGGGCCGACATCGAGGGGTTGCGCGAGGCCTATCACGGCACGCTGGCGGCGTTTCTGGCAGCGATGCGCGCGCGGCGCGAGTGGCGCGCGGCGCTCCAGGCCCGCATCGAGAGCGCCCTGGACATGGTTCTGTTTTCCGAACAGGTGGCACGGCGGTTCTCCGCCGAACTGGCCGGCCACGCCGTGGAGCTTGGCGCGCTCCGCGAACGCCTGATTGGGCTTTGCGCGGCCGGTGAGCCCGACGCCGACGCGCTGGGCACGATCGAACGGCGGCTGGAGACGCTGCGCGGCGAGATTGACCGCGACAGCATGATGGCCGCGCAGCGGCGCGGCGTGGCCGAGGCGGTCACGCGCATCCTCGGCGAAATGGGCTATGAGGCGGTGGACGATTTCGCCTTTGAAGAGGGCCAACCCATGGCCGTTGCGTCCATGCGCATCCCCGGCGGGGAAATCGTGCGCGCGGCGCTGCACCAAAACCGCCAACTGGCCTTTGAGGTGGTTCACGAACGGCCTGAGGGGGCCGATGCCCGGGCGCCGCTCAGCATTTCCGAACATATCCACCTCGCGCGGCAGGAGAAGAAATGGTGCACCGACGTGCATGAACTGTTCCGTCGGATGGTCGCCGAGGGACTCCAGTACCGCGTGTCTTTCGAGCATGACTTGAAAGAGGACAATGTCAAGGTGGTGGTGGTGGAAACGGCCGCCGACATCCTGCGCGACGAGGAGGAGGCCCAAAGCCGCGACGGGGAACAGAAGAAGTATTTGGGGTAGGGGGATGGGAAGGCAGTAGGGTGCGTGCAGCGAAGCGGAGCGCACCGTCCCAGGCAGGAAAGTGGAGGTGCGCTCCGTTTTGCTTCGCAGAACTCCTCGCACCCTACCGTTTCGGCAGATCCGGCCGCAGATCGTCCTTCACCAGCCCGATCTCCGCAAAGGGGATGCGCTCAAAGCCCGGCACTTTTTTGAAGACCTCGGAATCGTCCTTTAGGGCAAAGTTCAGCGCCGCCGCGTCAACAAATCCGGGGTCGTCGTCGGTGACGTAGTTGTCCTTCTGGTCCCAGTCACCGTCCAGGAGCATGGGGCACCGCACCACAACGTTGCGCTCGGAATGATTCAGTCGCGGCTCGCCGTGAAAGTCCATGAAACCGTTGAGTTCGGGATAACGTTCACTGTAGGGCGGTTTAGTGATGTCCACCTCCTTCAGCAGGCGGTCCTGCCAAAGTTCCTCATCCAGCCACTTGCGCCATCCCTTGTCGTCCCACCGCACCTGGCGCATGGCCGCCTTGCAGTCGATGAAGATGTTGTTGATCACCCGGTTGTCGTGGCCGCCGTGGATAAACACGGCACCGAAACTGCCGCCCGCCGCGCGCAGGAACACATTGCCGAAGACCGTCTGCCCGCCCGCGCCGTCGTCGAAATAGATCGCGCAGCTTCCATGCGAGCGCGGACCGCCCGTGTCGTGCCAGAAGTTGTGGCGGATGACCGTGCCCCGCTCGGAGGGGTTGCGGCCCATGTAGAACGCGCCGCAGTCGTCCGCTTCCTGGCAGATGCGGAAGACGTCGTTGCACTCGATGACGTGGTTGTTGCCGCCGATGCCGATGGCCTGGTGCGGCGCGTCGTGGATGCTGT
>CAIXUF010000634.1 GCA_903922535.1 Candidatus Hydrogenedentota bacterium | reverse complement strand
TGGCTGCGGAGGGCCGTCTGTATGTGTGATTTCAGGCATCAGGCGGTGGTTCTTTTGAGAAAGGCTGAGGGGGATGTTCGTGCTGCCGCCTGCCTGTGCAAGGATTCTTCCATTTCCGTTTGGACCATTGGTTTTCACGCACAGCAGGCGGTGGAGAAAGCGCTGAAGGCGGTGCTTATAAAGCACGGAATCCAGTATCCGTTTACCCACGACATCGAGACTTTGACCGACATGATGGTAAAACACGGCCTGCGCATGCCACCCGAGTTCTCCGAACTTTCCTGTCTGACGCTTTTTGGCGCGTTGTTCCGATATGAGGATGAGGGGTGGGGACTGACAGCCACGATCACTGCCGACCGCATGCTGAACCTGGCGGAAACGACGGTAGCCTGGGCACGTGCAATTCTCGACGAAGACAACCCATCCAGTGAAGTCTAGCCCGGTAATTCTGGTGCGCGACATATGCCTGCCACGCTGATTGTCGAGCCACCCCCAGCCGTGAATCACGAAGGAAGATGAACATGGAATCCATTTCAAGACGGTCCTTTTTGGCCGGAAGCGCATTGACCCTGGGGGGCTGGGTGCTGCTGCCCGCCACGGGACGCGCTGATGGTGACGTTGACCCAAACCGCTTCATTCTAATGGCGGACACGCATGTGTGCGCCGACCGGAATGCGCGGGAGCATGACTGCAATCCGGATGAGACAATTCAACAGGCGGTGAAGGACATTCTGGAACTGACGCCGCGTCCGGCCGGGGTGGTGGTGGCCGGGGACTGTGTGTATTTGCATGGACTGAAGCCCGACTATGAGGCACTGAAGGAGTTTCTGGCTCCGCTGCGCAAGGCGGGGATTCCGCTGCTGCTGGCCATGGGCAACCATGACAACCGCACGAGTTTCGCTTTGGTGTTTCCCGATGCGGTCATTCTGCATGGGGCGGAGTTGAAAGACCGAAAGGTTGCCGTGGTTGAAACGCCGCATGCGGACTGGTATCTGCTCGATTCGTGCAAGATGACCGGCCACACGCCGGGGGAATTCGGTGAGGCGCAGTTGTCGTGGCTGGGGGGACGGCTGGAGAAGGCCCCGTCGAAACCGGCGCTGCTTGTGGCGCACCATTACCTCATGACCGCCGCGGAGGAGAACGGGCTGGAGGACACGGAGGCGTTCTTGAAGATCATCGGACCGCGCAGGCAGGTGAAGGGCTACATCTTCGGGCACAGTCACGCGTGGTCGCTGAAGCAGCGCGAAGACGGCCTGCATCTGGTCAACCTTCCGGCGAACGCGTGGCTGTTCAAGGAGGAGCATCCACGCGGGTTCGTGGATGCGCAGTTGCAGGAGGGCGGCTGTGTGTTGACGCTGCACTGTCTGAACCGTGAAGACAAGCGTCATGGCGAGAAGCACACGCTGGATTGGCGCCCCCTTTCCTGAGTGCTTGCAGTAAGAACCAACGTTTGGAATATTTCATGGAAGATCAGCAGCATTTGGGCAGCGTCATTGATCAGTTTTCACGGCAGGCCGTTCCGTTCATGCGTCTGCCCGCGCATCTTGACGCGATGGAGATGCTCGTGGAACTGTCGGGCGTGTGCGCGCAGGACAGCGTGCTGGATGTGGCGTGCGGGCCGGGCCTGGTCGCCTGCGCTTTTGCCCGCCACGCCGCGCAGGTCACCGGGATCGACATCACGGAGGCGATGATTGAGCAGGCCCGTCTGCGCCAGGCGGAACAGGGACAGCACGACCTGCACTGGCAGGTGGGCAATGCGGTGCCGCTGCCCTTTGCGGACGGCACGTTTTCGCTGGTGGTCACCCGGTACAGTTTTCACCATTTCCAGGAGCCGGTGTCGGCGCTTGCGGAGATGATCCGCGTCTGCCGGCCCGGCGGCCGGGTGATGGTGGCTGACGTGGCGATGAAGCCGGAGTGTTCGGAGGCCTTTGACGGGATAGAGCGGCTGCGCGATTCCTCGCACACCCATGCACTGACGGAACCGGAATTTGAGGAACTGTTCTGCGGGTCGGGGCTGGAACTAAGCGGACGCGGCAGTTATCCGGTCGACATAGAGCTGGAAACGTTGCTCGGAGCAGCCTTTCCCAATCCCGGTGATGATGCCGTGATTCGCCGAATGGTGACGGACGACATCGGCGTGAATGCACTGGGTGTCAATGCGCGGGTTGTTGACGGCCGGGTCTTGTACGGTTTTCCCATCGCGGTGTATGTGGGCATAAAGGGATAGTCGAAAGGCGCATTGACGCGGCATGGCCGCGAAGAAAAGCGGCGGCATGGCCGCACGCAGTCAAAACAAAAACGGCCGCATATGGAGATGGTTTGTTATGAAGGCAGGATGGTTGTCGCTGGGCTTGATCTTGTTGTGGGGGACGGAGTGTTCGGCGCAGGACTTGGCGGTGGCCAATGGCAGTTTTGAGGACTTGGACGGTGCGGGACAGCCTGTCGGGTGGAACTTCGGCTGTTCGGGCAAATGCCACGGCTCGATGCGGGTGGACAACACCTGCAAGGCCGGCGGGGAGCGGTCGGTGTGCCTTTCCAGCGACACGGAGTACGGGCCGAACGTGTATTGCGGGCTGATGCGGCAGGTGGAAGGGTTGACTCCGGGCGTCACCTACCGGTTCAGCCTGAAGGCCAAGGGCGAGGAGGTTGGGACTTGCTGGTTTGGCGGCGGTCCGGGGTGGAACACTCGCCGTCTTTTCCCTTCTGAATCTTTCGACTGGCAGGAGTTTCATGTGGATTGGACCTGTCCGGCAGACCGGAGCAGTTTTGAGTTTCGTGTGAATGTCGATTCGGTTACGGAGGCGCTTTGGATTGATGAGGTGCAGGTCTCCGTAGCGTCGCCGGAAGCGCAGGAGCTTCCTGACTCCATACTGGCGGAGAAAACACTGGCTGCGATTGCCGAAGAGGAGGCGCGTCTCCCCCACCTCGATGCGCTGCTGGCTCAGGCACGGCAGGACGGTGTGCCCATCGCCTATCCGCGGGCCGACCTGGCCACCGCCCGCATGTTCTGCGGATACTGCCGGGACGATGTGGCGAACGGGCGTGTTGCCCGCGCGGCGGAGGTGGCAGGGGAGGTTGGGGAAATCCTGGACCGCGCCGGGCGCGAGATGCGCCGGGGCGTTGATGTGCCGGTGCTCAGAAGCGACAGTCCTGTCGAGATTCGCGATGGCAGCCTTTGGGGCACCTGCACGCTCGGTGGTCGGGATGCGGCGCAGCCGGTGTTCCTGACGGGCTACGGCCATTTCCAAACCGTTGTGGAGGATTTGCCGCTGCTGTCGAGCATGGGCATCAATGTCGTTCAGACCGAAATCGGCCCGAGCAGCATTGTGTTTGAGGACGGCGTGCGGACCGATGAAATCACGGGCAGGGTGCTGCCCGCGCTGGACCGCGCCCGTGACAACGGCGTGCGGGTGTGTTTGCTGCTGTCGCCGCATTATTTCCCCGAGTGGGCCTACAAGAAATGGCCCGAACTCGACGTCAATTTGGGGGGCTTTCTCAGGGTCGCGCTGGATGCGCCACAAGCCAGGGACATCTACCGGCAACAGATTGAGACGCTGATTCCGGCCATCAAGGATCATCCCGCACTGCACTCCATTTGTCTGAGCAACGAGCCCGTGTCGGGCAACTCGGAACGGGACCCGTTCCGAAAGCCGCTGTGGCGCGCGTACATCGAGCGCAAGCACAAGAGCATTGAGGCGCTCAATGCGGCGTATGGCACGCGGTATGGATCATTTGATGACGTGCCGCATCCGGAGATGCGCCTGAGCGAGCATCCGGCGGCGCTTTATGACGGTGTGCGGTTCAACCAGGAATGCTTTGCCGAATGGCACGCATGGATGACCGGAATCATTCGCGCCATCGCGCCCGATTTGCCCTGCCACGCCAAGGTCATGCTGCTGCCGGACAGCCGGGGCACGGTGCTGTGGGGCACGGACCCGTGGGACTTCGCGCGGCTCAGCCAGTTGAACGGCAACGATTGCTCCTTCCTGCAGGCGCCGGAGAACAGCCGCTGGGCGAGCCTGTCAATGGGGCAGAACATGTATTACGACCTGCAGCGGTCGATGAAGCGGGTGCCCATCTTCAACACAGAGAACCACATCATTCGCGACCGCGAATCGGGGCATACGGAGGGAAGCCACATCTACAGCGCCATTTGGCAGGGCGCGGTGCACGGCCAGGGCGCCAGCACGACGTGGGTATGGGAACGCTCCTATGACCGCAAGTCCGATTTCGAAGGCTCCATTCTGCACCGGCCCTGCTGCGTGGCGGCCATGAACCGGTGCGCGCTGGACCTCATGCGCTGCGCGCCCGAAATGGCGGCGCTGCAAAACGTGGTCCCGCGCGTGGCGATTCTTTATTCGCATGCGGCGACGGTCTGGGACCCGGCCTATGTGGGCATGCGGTCGCGGGTGTACGATGCGCTCGATTTCTGCGGCATACCCATTGGGTTCATCACGGATGAGCAGATCGATGTGGGCTTGCTGGGGCAGTATGACTGTCTGCTGGTGACGGGCGCGGAACATGCCTCGCGCGCGGCGGTGGACGGCATCCGCAAATATGCCGAAGGCGGCGGAACAGTCCTGGCCTATGGACCGGTGAACCTGGCGCATGATGAATACGGGCATGACGTGGATACTCCCCCCTTCGCGGCGGTGTTGGAGACGCGCAAAGAGAGCCAGACGGAGGCGTTGCGCGATGCCTTGCTGGAACAACTGCAATCGCGGGGGTTGGGACCGAAAGAGATCGTGAAGACGCCGGAAGGACGGTTACCCTGGGGCGTCGAGTGGCGCACGGCGAAACGGGACGGGCGGCGCATCATCAACCTGGTCAACTACCGGAAGGCCGACGCGCAGGTGAATTTGCCGGACGGGAAATGGACGGACCTCGTGGCGTGTGCGCCGCTGGCGAATCCGGTGACCTTGAAAGCGGATACACCGGTGTTGGCGGTGGAAGGCGCGAAGAATTGACGGGAACAGAGGCAAGCAAAGCAAAGAAATCTAACCACGGAAAACACGGATCTTCACGGAAGAGGCGGGAGATGAAAACGCCGGTTATTTCGTGCTTGTCTTTGTGATCTTTGCGTTCTATGCGGTATTAATCACAAAAGAGCTGACCACAAAGAACGCAAAGAACGCAGAGAAGCAAGAGTGCCTGTCAGGGGGACCAGGTCATGTTCAACGTGCGGTGGTTCGCCATGCAGTCGCGCAAATACAGGTTGATGAGGGTCTGGTAGGGAATCCCATGCTCCGCGGACTGCGCCTTGAAATAGGCGATCACGTCCGGGTCAAGGCGGAGCGTCATCTGCTTCTTGAGCCGGGGCGCATAAGGATTCTTCCGGAATTTCATCGCCGAAAGGTCGTATCCCTGTTTCATGTCAGCGTCTCCGATAGCGCCTGAATAAGTTGGATGAAGCTGAGGTGTCTTGAGCCAAGGCATGATCATGTCGCATTACTGTGAATTCATTTCACCATCGGCCTTAATGAGAAAGACAATATTTGCCGCTGTAATATGCAACGCATATGATGCGACTGATTCAGGTACTTTGATTTCTTTTTCACCTTCACCGTGTGCAGAAAGATTGTTTCGCACAGTCGGAACGCCGGATTCAAGAGTTGAGCGCAACCCGGCATAATGTGCCTGCATGAAATCGGGAATCAAGTGATTCTGGAAAAGAATATCTATCAATCGTTTTGCTGGGTCTTTTTGATCGTACTTCCACTTTCTCTTAGTGCAAATAACCTTCATCGTGCTTTCAAACGCCCTTAAGCAATCATTCAAACATTCACCATGTCTACCTTGGCGATAGTGTTCATGCGCGCTTAAGAACTCCTTGTTTGCATTCTTGTATATCGAATTAGAAAGAAAGTTCAAAGCTGGTTTTGTGACTTCCTCATGCATCAACTGTGAATCCATCTTTATTATGCATCCAGATTCGTACTGATATCCAATCTGGTTTTCTAAGAACCGCTGATTCAGTGTGATTATAGCGCTTGTGATGACATTGATATCAAGTATGCCGAAGCGAGAAGGACGTGTGCCGATGTCCTCTACAAATCGGAAGAACACTTCTATGAAATCCAAACACTGCGCGTAATCATCCGTAACGCTAAAGAAACCAATCATTTGCTCCGCTTGTGGTAGCGCTTCGTCATAGAGATAAAGCGTCCCGTATTCTTCGCATAAGGCATTGTGGGTATATTCAAGCGCTGTGGGCTTCCAGTGTTCACCAAAAGGGTATTCATTCTGAGGCAATTGACGTATTATGTGAATCACCTGATTCCTGAACTTCAGTGGAATCGAAGTGTATTGATAGACGTCGCGGTTGCCTTTTTGTGAACGTTCATTACGCATTTGGCGCTTTGAAAAAATGTCCAGTATGCCCATATGGTTAATTCCCCCGCGTTTGACCGTTGGTATATGCGTACACCCGGGCACGCCAGGGGACAGTGTAGCACCGTGTCTGCTATTCCGCAAGCAGCGGGGCCTCGACTGTCGCCCCTTGGACATTCGTTACAAGTTGACAGCCGAGCGTGACTGTCCTACATGGTTCTCGCTTCACGATTTCTTCAAGTGGAAAGTGTCCATAACAATCGACTGGTCGACCTTGCCATAGGCGTCATCGCTGCCGAGGTGGGCGAAGATGAAGATCTGGCCGTCTGGAACTTGGGCCGCGTGGGGATAGTAGGCAGTTCCGGGGATGTCCAACTTGGACCAGGTCTTTCCGGCGTCGTTGGTGTAGTGGATGCCCTGGCTGGCGATGTGAAGGATGGGACCTTCTTGGGTGGCGAGCAATTCGGGATGACCGCTGTGGGGAAAGGGCGCGGGGCCGACTTCGCCGACGGTCCAGGTGTCGCCGGATTTTTTGAGCACGCCCTGCCAGCGGGCCTCGGCTTTCAACTCGGGGACACGGCGGCGGAACACGCAGAGCAGGTCGCCGTTGGGCAGTTCGGCGGCGTCGTATTCTTCGCCGCCCCAGTGATCGCGGTATTCGGCGGGGACGACGGGGATGGGCTCGGACCAGGTCTTTCCCGCATCTTTCGACACCATCAGCAGGGGCTCGAAGAGGTCGCAGTATTGTTCACGGTTGCGACTGTTGGCCGGAACATGGGCGATGCCGCCGACCACAATGACGCGTCCGTCGCGGAGCACGCGGATGCGTTTGGGGCAGGTGGTGTACTTGTCGGGGTCGAGGAGCAGTTCGGGCTTGCCCCAGGTCTTGGTGCCGTCGGTGGAGCGTTCGAGGTAGCCGGTCTTGGGCAGTTCGGGGTTGTAGGGCAGGTAATAGCCGAAGACACCGCGCAGTATGGTGCCGTCGGGCAGGGCGGTTTCGGCTTCGCCCATGGCGCCGTTCATGCAGGACTTGAAGGGGTCGGCGCTGACCTGTTCCCAGGTCTTGCCGGCATCGGCCGAGCGGAGATGGACATTGCGCAGGTCAAGCCCGGTCATGTCGTAGCCGGGAAGGCCGGGCGGAGGCCAGTCAAGCTTCTTCCGCACGTCGTCGGGTGCCTGTGGACGGCCCTCTACGGGGCCTGTCGCCTGGGTGAAGCTCACCATCAGACTGGTGTCCGGCATGGTCCATGCGGCGACCCAGCAGGTGTATCCGGGGGTCTGGGGTGAGTGATAGACGGTCTGGCGCTGGTAGCCGACGGCGGTGAATTCGTCGGCCGTGGCGACGGGGATGAGGGCGGCGAGGACGAACGCCGCGAGCAGTAGACGCGATGGGAACGGCGGTTGCATGATTGTTCTCCTCTTATCGGGCATGGGACGTGGATACTCAGGATGAAGTGTGAAGTGTGAAGTGTGAAGTGTGAAACAGGACGAGACAGCAGACATGCATGTCTGCCTCACATTGGCATGGGTCAACTCTTGGCCAAGATTAGGCAACTGGTTGTCACGCTTTTCAGGCGTTAGTTTGAGTGATGCCGGGATGAACGGCCACGGGACTGAGGTGGGTTGTTCTCCTCGGGCACCGATGGCATCTCGTCAGGATTGGGCAACATCTCCTCCTGCCGGGGCAACGCTTCCTCGGACTGGGGCAAGACCTGCTCCGGATTGGGCAGCGCCTGCTGCGGAATGGGCGGCGTCTGCTCCGGTTTGGGCATGACCTCTTCGGGCCTTGGCAGGGCCTCATAAGGCTTGGGGGGGGCTTCTTCAGGTTCGTCAAGGCGGTACAGGATGATGGTTTCTTCCGGATAAACCGCGCCCGATTCGCCCAATATCCGCTGCGAATGCGCCCTGCGATAGCCGTCCTTGGCGATCGTGAATTGGGCCTCCGTGCCGGGGACGAATTCGTCCCAGTCGTACCGCCCGTACTCGTCGGTTTTTGTGGTTCGGACATGGGTTCCGTGAGGCATGTCCACCTGAGCCCCGGGAACCGGCAGGCCTTCGGTGTCAACCACGCGAATGGCCATGGTGAAGGGGTCGGGCAGCCGGAAATCGATCATGCGTGTGGCCCCGGCGGCCCAGGGGATGGATTTCTTGGTTTCCTGGCGGCCGCCGTCCATGGTGCCGGATGTATAACGGCCCCACACTTCGTAGGTGCCGGGCGTGGAGAGTTTCAGTTCGTAGGTGCCGTCGTTTTGGAAATTGCTGACGATTGCCGAACTCTCGTGCGTGCGCATGTTTTCACAGGCCACCGTCGCGTCCACAGGCTTTCCCGAACGCAACGCCAGCACGCGGCCGCGGATGGTCATGACGTCGGAAACCGACGGGAGGGTGCAGTCCCACGATTTTTGCTCGCCCGGCGCGATGGGCCCGGCATCCTGGGTGAACAGCTTCACGTTGACCGTTCCGCCGCCTTCGGGGCGCCGGTTGAAATCGAGCACCATGTCCGGAATGGCGGGAAGGTCGGCAAAGCTGTACGTTCCGTCCGGTCCCGTGGTTGCCTGACGGGTGTAGGCGGTGCCGATTTCAGCCGCGTCATTGGATTTGATCTTTGCCGCGTAGTCGGGCGTGCCGCCGTCGGGAGCGTAACGCGCGATCAGCGCAATGTCCACGTCAGCCGCGGGGGATCCGTCGGGATAAACAGCCCTGCCGGACAAACGCGCGGGCGCGGTCAGCCGGAGATCGACCGTCTTGGCATTTCCGACAGGCACATCGGGAAAAAAAGTCTCGGGCTGTCCCGGAGGGACCACCAGCAACGACGCGATGCCTTCCCCCCCAAAGCCCATGGTGAAGATGCCTTCCGCGTCGGTGGAGGCAATGTGGTGGTTGGTTGTCCCCGACCCGGACCGGAGACTCATAGAAGTGGACTTGCACACCACGGCCGCCGCGTGGACGGGCGCTCCGGACGCATCGAGCACGCGGGCGTTGAGGCTGACCCCGTCGGGAAGCGTGAAATTGACCCCGGCGTGGTTTTCACCGGCCTTCATCTCGACGCGTTTCCCGTCGGTCTGATAGCCCTCGGCACTGGCGCTGACATCCACGAAATTGTGGATGTCCAGTTCGATCCCAGGGACGGAGTATTGGCCGGAGGTGTCCGTTTCGCCGCACCAGACGCGCATGGAACGGTCATCGTAGGTGTTCCAGGCAGTCGCGCTGACGCGGGCGCCGCGCACACCCTGTCCTGCGCTGTCCAGGACGGTTCCCGAGATGGTGCAGGGGTTGGACGGTCCTTTGGGGGGCGAGATCTTGCCTGTGGGCATCCTTAGAACGGTTAGCTCCGGCTTTGCGGCGCTTGCCGGGGCGGCTGGCGGATTGTTCCTGTTCGCGGCGGGGGTTGCCGCCGCGGCGGGGTTCGGGCCGCCTTTCCGGTTCTTTGCGGCATATTGCTTTGCAGTGGCCTCGACCGCGGCGGGGTCGACCACCGCGCGTTTGGTCGGATGCAGCAGGAAAGCTGCCGCCGCCGCGACGACCACCGCGGCCACGGTTGCCAGCGCGCCCACTTTCCATGCGGACAACGTTCCAGACACCGCGTTGGGCGGCATGGCGGCACTGACGGCGCCGGGGTGCGGCACCACGCCCCCCAGGGCCAGTTTGCCGAGCGAGACGGCAAGGGACGCGGGGGCGGTCTCCACCAGTTTGGACCCCATCACGGCGGCCAGCAGGTAGGGCTCGACGGTCACGCCGCGCCGTTGCAGCGTTTCGCGGATCTGCTCGACGCCCTTGTCGAGGCGGTGGCGCACGGTGGCCTCCGAAACGCCCAGGGCAGCGGCGAGGTCGTCGTGGGTGCGGCGCTCCAGGAACCGGCCTATGACCAGCACGCGCAAGGGTCCGGGAAGCGCGGTGATGGCCTCGTCTATGAGTCCGAGCACCTCTGCCGTTTCCGGTTCGGAGGGAAAAGTCTCCAAGTCCAAGTCCTGGTCATAGTCGAGTTCGTGCCGTGCGCGGCGGCTGGCGGACTTGGACCGGTCGAGCGAGCGCCGCACGGCGACGGTATGCAGCCATGGTCCCAGCGCCAGCGACGGGTCAACGCTGGCCCGCATCAGTTCGATGAAGCATTCCTGGGCGGCATCCTGGGCATCCTCCGTGCCGCTCAATACGCGGCGGCACGTGGCATACACCATGCCCGAGTAGCGCGACACAATTTCGGCAAACGCCTCGGCGTCGCCCCGTTGCCGCCAGCGCCCAAACAGCAGGGTGTCACTCATACTCATGGGAACACTCCTTTTCCGTTCACCCTCGATTTTACACGACTATCGGCACCGGCAGTTAAAAGCGCATAGAAGGGTCTGGGGTCTGGGGTCTTGGGTCTGGGAGTCGCGGGTTTTAGATCTTCCTTGATCTTCCTGATACTATGACACTATGGTGTATGCCAATATGGAGGTACTGTCATGGGTTCGCAAACAACTGCCATCATGTTCATTGCGGGACTTTGTCTCCTGACTGGAGCTTTCGCCGCAGATGTCCCAGCGCCGGCTGCGGGTGCGTTGGGGC
>CAIXUF010000633.1 GCA_903922535.1 Candidatus Hydrogenedentota bacterium | reverse complement strand
GGTTGGGGTGATGGGGGTGCGGCGGCGGCGGGTATAGTGCACGCACGGACCGACACGGACAGCCACACGGACGAACACAGACAAAGAACGAAGCAATGCGGAGCGCACCGGTTTTGGTTTGAACCAGGACGGTGCGTTCCGTGCCGCTTTGCGGCACTTCACACACCCCAGGAAAGCGGTCATTGCGAAAGCAGTCGCTCCAGATGGGCGGGGGTGATGCCTTCGAGGGAAGTGACGAATTCGTCGGCGCCGGCAAGTTGCTCTTGGGTGAAGGTGTTGGTCACGGCCAACACTTTCATGCCGGCCGCTTTGCCGGCTGCGACGCCCTGAACGGAGTCTTCAATCACCACGCAGTGCGAGGGCGGTATGCCGCAGGCTGCTGAGGCGCATAGAAATATTTCGGGGTCTGGCTTCTTGCGGGTGACGAGTCCGCCGTGCATGATGGCGTCAAACCAGCTTTGTTCGATTCGGGCGGCGCGCAGCGTGGACTGGGCTGTGTCCATGGGTGTCGAGGTGGCAAGGGCCAGTTTCCAGTTCTCATCGGCGCGAACGGCACAGAGGAGTTCGCGCACGCCGGGGAAGGCGATGTCGCGGCCCGATTCGAGGAGCGCCACGAAGTTCTCGTGCCTTCTGGCGATGGCGGCTTCGGTGTCGATGGCAATGCCGTAGTCGGATGCGGGACCCTCAACGTAGCGGATGGCGCCGGTACCGACATAGGGCAGGAAATCGGATTCTTTCATCCGCGTGTTGTGGAGTTCTTCGAACATGCGGATGGTGGCCTCGCAGATGAGGCCCTCCGTGTCGGCGAGAACGCCGTCCATGTCAAATAGTGCTGCGTACATGTCGGGATCAGACGAGCGCGGGGGCTGCGTAACCGAGGACCTCAAGAATGGCCTCTTCCCTGGCCTCAACGGTCATGGGCTGTTCGGCACAGGCTATGGCGTTGTCCGGGTCCTTGAGCCCGTGCCCGGTGAGGATGCAAACGACCCTGATCCTGCTGCCGGTCCGGGGCTGGACCGCGTCGAAGAAGCCCTGCCCCGCCAGCTTGATCAGCCCGGCGACGCTGGATGCGCTCGCGGGCTCGCAGAACACGCCCTCGCTGCTGGCGAGCATCTTGTAGGCCTCGCGGATCTCGTCGTCGGTCACCATGTCGATGATCCCGCCGGACTCGTCGCGCGCGGCCACGGCCTGTTTCCAGCTTGCAGGATTGCCGATGCGGATGGCGGTGGCAAAGGTCTGTGGCTTCTCGACAGGATAGCCCAGCACGATGGGCGCGGAACCGGCGGCCTGGAAACCGAGCATGCGGGGCAGTGCGTCGCTCTTGCCACAGGCGTGGTATTCCTTGTAGCCCTTCCAGTAGGCGGTGATGTTTCCCGCATTGCCGACAGGCATGGACTGGAAGTCGGGCGCGATGCCGTCAAAGTCGTCGATAATCTCGAAGGCGCCGCTCTTTTGGCCCTCAATCCGGTAGGGATTGACGGAGTTGACCAGCGCCACCGGGTAGTCATGGCAAATCTTGCGGACCAGGTTGAGCGCGTCGTCGAAATTGCCTTTTACCTGAATCACGGTCGCGCCGTGGATCATGGCCTGGGAGAGTTTTCCGAAGGCAATCTTCCCCTCCGGAATCAGCACGGCGCACTTGATGCCCGCGCGGGCGGCATAGGCGGCCGCGGAGGCGGAGGTGTTTCCCGTGGAGGCGCACATGACCACCTCGAACTTGTCCTCGACGGCCTTTGTGATGGCCATCGTCATGCCGCGATCCTTGAAGGACCCGGTGGGGTTCAATCCCTCATACTTGAGGTGAATTTCGAGTTTCGGGTGAATGGCCGCGCTCAGCGCATGCGCGGGCACCAAAGGGGTGGACCCCTCGTTCAGCGAAATGATGCAGGTGTCGTCGGACACGGGCATGTGCGCGCGGTAACGCGCGATGATTCCGTTGTTGCGCATGAGTCGGTCGTTTCCCTTTCGGTGCGGAACGTTTTTCCAGGTCCGGGACAATCACCGCCGGCCACGCCGGCTGCCGCCATAGAATAGCATTTGCGGCATGCCG
>CAIXUF010000632.1 GCA_903922535.1 Candidatus Hydrogenedentota bacterium | reverse complement strand
GGGTTCGCCCAGGACGCCAATGTCTATCAGGCCGTCATCCGCCAGGGCTGGCAATGGTACCAGCATCCGGACCTGGATGACGCCGCCCTCCACCCCACACCGGCCTTCGCCCACCGCTCCTATCTGCTTTCGGCCATGCTCTGGGACGCCTGCCACCTCGGCGGACCGCGCCGTGTGGACAGCCTGGACGCGTTCCTGGGCTACAAGCCCAACTTCAGCGTCCCGAAATAGGTCCATCCTTAACCGTCCATTTCTTGTTGATTTAATCTCAAGAATGAAATACTATTCCTTTAGTACATCAAGAGAATGCGGGGTCAAGCATTGCCTTGATCCCATGCAATACAAATACTTGGATCAAGCGCTCGTGATGGACCGGGCAAGGGCTTGGCGCACGCGGGAAATGACAACAAGACCACTCACGGTGATGGTGTCCCCTAGGCCGGTGAATTTCGCGCGTGTCACACCGACACAATACGGCAGAACTTGGCTGGAACGAGGACGGCATGGGCCCGATACCATGAACCATGCGTTGACCGTGTGCGTTTTGGGTGGCTGCGGTGGAGATGAAACTTGAGAATAATGATATTAGGCGCGGGTGTGTATCAGGTGCCCTTTATCGAACTGGCCAAAGAGATGGGGTTGGATACGGTTGTCGTCTCAATTCCCGGAGATTATCCGGGGATCTCCATGGCGGACCATTATCTTGAGATGAGCACAACCGACACCGGGGCAGTGCTCAATGCGGCGCGGGCATGGAATATCTCCGCCATTTGCACCGGCGGCACGGATGTCTCCGTGCCCACCCTGGCGCATGTGGCCCAAGCCCTGTCGTTGCCGGCCGTCTCGCCGCAGGTGGCCGTCACCGTGTCATCGAAATCACGCTTCCGCCAATTCCTTCGCGACAACGGTTTGCCGAGCCCCAGGTTCCATTTTGGCCGGACTTTTGAGTCGATTGCCGGCGCATTGGAGACCTGGAATGCGCCAATGATCTTCAAGCCGGATGACTCCTCCGGTTCCCGGGGAGTGGTCATTCTTCGTGATTGGAGCGCCGCCGAAGCCAGGAAATGCTTCGAATACGCCCGGAGCTACTCCCGGTCCGGCGTGGTCTGCGCCGAAACCATTGTCGAAGGCATCGAAGTGGGAGGCGATGGTTTCATGCGGTCCGGCCGGCTCATCTTCTCCGTGGTAACCCACAAACACATGGAAGGACTGCTGGTGCGCGGGCATTCACTTCCCACCAACATCACGCCCGAACAGGAAAGGCATGTTGGCGAGGTGGTTGAGCGGACATGCTCCGCCCTGGGTTACCCGGACGGCCCCATAAACTATGACGTGATCGTAAATGAAGACGAGGCGGTCATTCTTGAAATGGGCGCGCGCACCGGAGGAAACGGGATCGCTGATCTCATTGAACTGGGGACGGGCGTGAACATTTACAGGGCTGTTCTCGAATTGGCGACCGGCCGGGCGGTCTCCCCGGCCCCGGCAGGCTTCCGAAAAGGCTGCGGAACGATGGTGTTCGGTTCACCTGCGGGCGGAATACTGCGCGGCATCGCGGACCTGGACACACTGCGCCGGCATGTGCCCGAGCTGTGCCGGATACAGTTGGCCGTGCCGCTCGGCGCCCGCGTGGAACCACTTGTCCACAACGCAAACATCATCGGATACGCCGCATTCTACTGCCCCGATGCGCAGGCCTACGACCGAATATCGAATTCCATATCGGAGGCGCTTGAATTGGAGGTGGAAAACGATGGAGCATCCTGAGTATTCCGTTGTAATCCCCGTATACAACAGCGGGGCCTGGCTGCCCGAACTCGTTGCGCGCATCAAGCCTGTGATGACCGCGTTCGGACAGCCGTTCGAAATCCTCCTGATCAACGATGCATCGCCTGATCGATCCACCTGGGCGGTCATTCAGGGGCTCGCGGGTGAGGACAAGCGCGTTCGCGGCTTTGACATGCTCTATAATGTCGGACAGTTCCGCGCGCTGGTGTGCGGGTTTGAACAGGCCCGCGGAAGGCTTGTCATCACAATGGATGATGACCTTCAGCATCCGCCCGAGGAAATACCCAAACTCGTCCGGGCCATGCGGGAACACCCGGATATGGACTGCGTCATGGG
>CAIXUF010000631.1 GCA_903922535.1 Candidatus Hydrogenedentota bacterium | reverse complement strand
AGGGCGGCGTGGTCTGCACCACCTTGTTGCCGTCCTCCGGGAAACTGCGGGCGCTGCTGACCGCGAACCCGCGGTCCACATCTTTCATGGTCATGTGCGCCCTGGCCCGGGTCTTCGTTTCCAGCAGGCTCTTGATGCGGCAGGCAATGTCGTAGTTCACCGCATATTCATACATGCCCGCCGCCGGCGACGCGCCGTTGTCCCGGCCCCCGTGGCCGGGATCGAGGATGACCACCACGCCCTCCAGGTCTTTCGTGCGGTTCTTGTTCCCCGACAGCCGCCGCGTCTCGGCCTGCACCTTCTCGTATTCCTGCCGCTCCTCCGTGCCCTGGGGCTGGTAGCGGTCGGCCAGCATCTCCAGCGGGATGCGGATGCGCTGACCCTCGCAGACTTTCCGCTCGTTCTTGATGCCGCTGCGCCGCTGGATGGCCTCGCAGGCGCTTTGCACCTCGACGTGGCCGTTGTAGTCCGTGAACCGGCCGACCACCTCCGTATAGATGGTCTCGCCCTTGCGCATGCGGTATTCGGCGTACTTGCCTTCCTGGTCAGAGCCGTAGTGCAGCCCCGAGATCTCGGGGCTGACTGGCGCATCTTTGCCGCCCTTCGCTGTCTCCACCGGTTCTGAGGGGGCGGGGCGCGGCGTGAGCGCCTGCATGGCCGGCAGCAGCAGGCGCCGGGGCAGCAGCAGGCGCTGTCCCTTTTCGAGTGGTTCGGGGGGCGGACCCTGGGCGCCGTCGGCCCGGATCTCCCGGCTGTTGACCGCATTGCCCGTCAGCCATTCGGCCAGCAGCAGCGGCGACTCCGTTCCGTCTGTGCCGTCATAGGTGACCGTGTGCCACCAGCCCGCAGCGTCGACATAGTCCTGGGGGAACACCGCCTCAAGCGCCGCGCGCTGCGCCTTGGGGTTGAGTTTGTTGAAGGGGATGGCCACCGCAAGGCGGTCTTTGTAGAGCCGCCAGTCATTGGCCGCGGCCAGATACTTGGAAAGAAGCCCCTGCGCGGCGTCGCCCTGGGGCAGTTTCGCCTCAAGGAAAAGGATGTGGCCCGCGCGCAGCACGGCGGAAACGCCGGGTTCCAACTCGCGCCGGACACCGCCTTGCGCCCCCGCAACCGGTGCCAGCCCAACGGCCACGAGCGCCAGAACCCAAATATGCCTTCTCAACCAACCAGCCAACGCCCAACTCCTTGGTTGACGGTTGCACTATATAGTGCGGCCATTTTGCCCAATGCCACCATACTTTAGCATACAAATTGCAAAATGCACAATATGTTGTATGCGAATTGTGCAGGCGGGGCTGTTGGAGCATATATTGTGGGTAAAGTTCTCTTGACAGGGTGAAGGTTTCCGTCGTTGACCCCTCGTTTCCAGGTGCAGCGTGCGACGAGGGAGGATGTGCGGGGCAAGTTATGGAGCCTGCGCGATTGCGGCGCCGTCAGCGTCCCACGTCGCGGCAGCGGCAGAGACCATTTTGACAACACCCGTTTACTTTCCTATGATTAATCCAGCCCTTTGCACTGCGCACGGGGCTTACAGTCAGGGGACCCGCCGTTCATCGGCACCATTTTGGAGGAAGTTGTCATGGGAATCGCGGCTGTTGGCGCATCGGGATGGTTCTTCATTTTCGCAGGATTGATTGCGGCGGTGCTGGTGCTGCCGTCCATACGGCGCATCGGGCCGACGGAAGTGGGGCTGGTCATGAAGCGCTTCTCGTGGAACAAGCTGCCGAGTGACAACCCCATCGGGTTCCACGGCGAGGCGGGCTATCAGGCGCAACTCCTCATGCCCGGTCTGCGCTTCAAATTCTGGGTGATCTACCGCGTTGAGAAGCATCCCTGGGTGCAGGTGCCCGCCGGCGAGATCGGCGTGGTCATTGCGCAGGTGGGCAGCGGGCTGCCCATCGGCGCCAAGTCCGCCGTGTACAAGCCCATTTTCGGAAACTTCTCCGACCTGGCCGTGTTCATGGCCAACGGCGGCCAGAAGGGCGTGCAGCGGCCCGTGCTGCCGCCGGGCACGCTGATGCCCATCCATCCCGTGGCCTTCCTGGTGATCACCAAGAACCGGGTCTACGGCGTGCCCATCTCGCCCGACCTGCAGGCCGTGAAGGATTCCAAGGGCGGGCTCATGCCGCAAACCTTCGGCCTCGAACTGTGGCAGTTGGACATCCTGCGCATCGCGCCGCGCGCCCGCGGCGACCACGGCGAAATCGAGGACGTGGTCGGCATCGTGACCACGCTTGAGGGCGACCCGCTGCCGTCCGGCGCCATTGCCAGCCGCCTGGGCGGCTTTGCCGACATCGGCCAGTTGGAAAAGGGCGGCGCGAGCGACGCGGACCTGATCGAGTGCATCCTGGGCAGCTAGTACAGCGTCCACAACAACTACCAGGACTTCCAGGCATTCTTGGACGGCGGCGGCACGATCGGTTTGCAGCACGACCCGCTGCTCTACGGCGCCTACACGCTTAACCCGTTCCTGGTCCGGGTCGAGGCCATGCCCATGCTCGTCGTCAGGCAGGGCGAGGTGGCCGTGATCAAGGCCTATGTCGGCCTGTCCATGGAGGACACCTCGGGCAAGGAGTTCAAGTTCGGCTCGCTCGTGCGGCCGGGCCACCGGGGCATCTGGCAGGAGCCGTTGCGCACCGGCAAGTACCCGCTCAACCCGCGCTGTTACCAGGCAGAGGTCGTGCTCACCAGCATCCTCACGCTCAACTGGGCCAACGCCGTGTCGCAGGCGCACAACCTCGACCGGCAGCTCAGCCAGATTACGGCGAAAAGCTGCGAGGGCTTCGAATTCAAGATCGATCTGCAGGTCCAGATCCACGTCGCCGACACCCGCGCGCCCTGGGTTATTTCCATGGTCGGCACGCAGCAGAACCTGGTCAACGAGGTGTTGCAGGCCGTCATCGGCAACCATTTCCGCGACAAGCTGCAAAGCATGCCCGCCATCAAATTCATCGAAACGCGGCAGTTGGTGCAGGAGGAGGCGCTGGCACACATCAAGTCCTTCGTCGAACAGTACCAGGTCGAGACCAAGGGCGTGTACATCCAGGACGTGATCCTGCCCGTCGAACTGGTCGCCGTGCTCACCGAGCGCGAAATCGCCAACCAGGAGGTGGAAACTTTCAAGAAACAGAAGGCCGCCCAGGACGTGCGCATCGACATGGAACAGGCCAAGGGCCAGGCCGACATGCAGGCCGAACTCGCAAAGTCGGCCGTCGGCGTGACGATCAAGGAAAACAACGCCCGCGCCCGCACGGCCGAGGCCCAGGGCGACGCCGCCTACATCGAAAAGACCGGCAATGCCCAGGGTGCCAGCGTCAAGGCCATCGGCCTCGCCCGCGCCGAGGGCTACCGCGCCCAGGTCGAGGCGTTGGGACAAACCTCCACGACGCTCGTCAACGTCATTACCGCCTTGTCGGAAGGCAAGGTCCAGTTCGTGCCCAATATTCTTGTCGCGGGTGGCAACGGTTCCGGCGCTTTGGAGGGACTTGCCGCCACGCTGATGCAGCACGTCAGCAAGCTAGATGAGAAGAAGGACGAGAGACAGGCAGTGGTAACGGCAGAGGAAGGAAAGGGTGGAGCGCAATAGTAGTTTCTGCAAGAACCGAGCAATAGGATGATCATGAAGATACCGTTGCTCAAAACCAAGCGAACAAGAACTGGATTCTGGACATACGCATTGCGCCAGGGAATTCCTGTCGCAGTCGGCATCGTGTGGGGATCCCTTATCGCGTTTGCGATCCGCGGCAAAAGAGGTTGGGAGTTTCTCGCTGAATTTGTAGCCGTGCAGTTCTTGCTGATACCCGTTATGGGCGCCCTTCACATCATTCTTCACAAGAACCACAAAGAGAAAGAGGACATTGAGAGATGATGAACGGTAGTTGAGCAAGCGGGGCCTTCTCACGTGCATACTTTCCCAAATCTCTACTCGTTTCCAAGTTGCACTATCTTGGGAATGTCTCTGTTCGCGAAGTTTTACTTCGCACCCCCATCGAAGTTCAACTCAAAAGACAGCCCTCGTTCCCAAGTGCAACTCGGGAACGAGGGCTGAATAGAGGTCTCACTGCCTTATCGACCGTCGTCTATTCGACATAAATCGGCGGACGGTCGATTTCAGAAACGTGCTACTTCTTCGCGGCGGCTTTCTTGGCGGCCGGCTTCTTCGCAACAGCCTTCTTCACAACCGGCTTCTTCGCGGCTGCCGGCTTCGCAACGGCCTTCTTCACAACGGGCTTCTTCGCGGCGGCCGGTTTCGCAACGGCCTTCTTCACGACCGGCTTCGTCACGGCGGCCGGCTTCGCGACGGCCTTCTTCGCGACCGGCGCCTTCGCGACCGGTGCCTTCGCAACGGCCTTCACCACAGCCTTCACCACTTTGCACTTACACGCCATTTCTCCATCCTCCGTTTCTGTTCAGGCACATGGCCAACCCATGCGCCCAACAATCGGACACTTTTATGGAGGGCTTGAACATCAGGCCTCCCACAGGACCGTCCGCGGATCCTTGGTCAGAGCGCGGGACTTGCATCATCCAGCCGCCACTCATATAGCAAAATGCGGTCTGTCTGTCAAGGGAAATACGCGCCCTATTTCCAAACTTGCACCGGGAACGTTCCTGTTGGCGCAGTTTCACGTCGCTTTCCGGATTGCGAAGTGCAACTTCGCGTACAGGGACGTTCCCAAGCACAACTTGGGAACGAGGCAGGGATTGTCGTATATTCACGGCTCGGTTGAGACCCCGCACTTCGTCATAGACGGCAAACAAGGAAGTCTTCCCCATGTCCTACGCCATTTCGGAATACCCCGATGCCCGAGCCATTAACAGCCGTATCGATGCGATGATGAAGCATCCGCCGGTCGCGCTGCGGCGCGACGCGATGCAGGCGTACTTGCAAAGCCTGGACGATAAATGCCCAAAGTCGAAGGCGATGATAGACGAGGCAAAGCAGTTCATCCCCGGCGGGGTGCAGCATAATCTCTCCTTCAATTACCCCTTCCCACTAGTGATCGACCGGGCCGAAGGGCCCTATCTCTATGACATCGACGGGAACCAGTACATCGACTTCCTGCAGGCGGGCGGGCCGACGGTATTGGGGTCGAATCCGCCCGCGGTCTTGGAACCGGTGATTGAACTGTTGCGGAAGTCCGGCCCGGTAACGGGACTCTTCCATGAGTTTGAATTGAAGATCGCGCAGGAGATTAACCGGCACATGCCCGCGGTGGAAATGTTCCGCATGCTGGGCAGCGGCACGGAGTCGGTGATGGCGGCGATTCGGGTGGCGCGGCTGGCCACGAAGCGCAAACGGATCATCAAGATGGGCGGCGCCTATCACGGCTGGTCGGACCAGATGGTCTACAGCCTGAAAATACCCCGGAGCGGGCGCTTCGAGGCGCATGGCATCCCGTGGGCGTGCACGAAGTACACGCACGAGGCCGCGCCGAACGACCTCGACTCCTTGGAGCGGGTGCTGTTCTGGAACCGGCTGCGCGGCGGCACGGCGGCGGTGATTGTGGAGCCGGTCGGCCCGGAAAGCGGCACGCGCCCGGTGGACAAGGACCACAACGCCGGGGTGCGCGCGCTCTGCTACAAGTATGGCGCGCTGCTGATCTTCGACGAGGTGGTCACGGGCTTCCGCATTGGACTGGGCGGCGCGCAGGGCTATTTCGGCGTGCGGCCCGATCTGACGATCTTCGGCAAGGTGGTGGCGGGCGGCTACCCGGCCGCGGGCGGCATCGGCGGGCGGCGCGATCTGATGCTGCTCATGGCGGCGGGGCTGGAGAGCGGCAAGAAACGGGCCTACGTGGGCGGCACACTGGCGGCGAACCCGCTCAGTTCCGCGGCGGGCTATTTTGCCATCCAGGAAATCGCCCGGACCAATGCCTGTGCCAAGGCCGGTCAGGCGGGCGACCGGCTCACAAAGGGGCTCCAAGACATCATCCAGAAACTGGGCATGCCCTTCGTCGCCTACAACCAGGGCTCCATCTGCCACCTGGAAACGGTGGCGGCCATGTTCATCAAGCTCGAGTACCTCCATATCCTGCGCGTGCTGAAAGAGATCAAGGCGCGCAAGCACTGCATGGAGGAGTACGGCGCGGCCTATGCGGCCGAGGGGCTGATCACGCTGGCCGGGAGCCGACTCTACACGAGTATGGCCGACACGGACGACGTGATTGGCGACGCGTTGGCGCGCTTTGAACGGGTGCTGTCCAAGGCAGATGCGTCGCTGCTGAACAAGGGGGCGAAATCATGAACGACATCGCAGCCGCCCGGCAGGCCGTGCTGGCCATGGGCGTCAACAATAGAGAATTATATCAAAGGTCAAGGAGCCGCCGCGCTATCCATCCGCGGAGCAAGCTCTCGCGGGCTTTCGCGCGAACACTAAATCCTCT
>CAIXUF010000630.1 GCA_903922535.1 Candidatus Hydrogenedentota bacterium | reverse complement strand
CAGGTGGCCGCCATCGTCAATGCGGTCGGCTCCTCCGTGGCGCGCGAGTCGCACGGCGTCGTCTACCAGCAGGCCGGCCCGGAAATCGGCGTCGCCTCCACCAAGGCCTACACCTCGCAGTGCATGGCCTTCGCCCTGTTCGCCATCTGGCTTGCCGAGACGCGCGGCGTCATGGACAAGGCCACGGCCCGCGAAATGATCGCGCACCTGCGCGCCATTCCCGGCAAGGTCGAGGAAATCCTCAAGGACCACGAGAAGGTAAAGGAACTGGCCGCGCTCCCCGAATACCGCGACGCCGTCGGCTGCTTCTACCTTGGGCGCAACGTCAACTTCCCGTCGGCCCTGGAAGGCGCGCTCAAGTTGAAGGAAATCAGCTACATCCACGCCGAAGGCTACGCCGCCGGCGAGATGAAGCACGGCCCCATCGCCCTCGTCACCGACACCTTCCCGGTGATCTGCGTCGCCGTCAAGGGCGACACCTACGACAAGATGGTGTCCAACATCCAGGAAATCGCGGCGCGCAAGGGCCTCATCCTCAGCGTGGCCACCGTGGGCGACGAGAGCATCAAGGCGCACAGCAAGGATGTCATCTACGTTCCCGAGTGCTTTGAAGCCTTCAGCCCGATCCTTGTGGCCGTGCCGCTCCAGTTGTTCGCTTACTACATCGCGGTCAACCGCGGCTGCGACGTTGACCAGCCGCGGAACCTGGCCAAGAGCGTGACGGTCGAATAACCCGTTTTTGCCTGTGCGGCCGAAAGGCTGCGCGGTCTTTTTAAAGGCGCGCCGGGATGCATTACTGGTCCCGGCGCGCCGACTTTTTTGTGCAAGACAACCCGGCAGGGACTGAATTCTGCTAGAATTGCACCAGACGAATGAGCATTATGGAAAACGGTGCACCGGCGCATCGGCGCAATTGCGGAGCAGCCAACGACATGGATGAAAAACTCATTGCAGCAATGGCGGATGCCATCGTGAACGAGATCCATCCGGATGAGATAGTTCTGTTCGGCTCGCACGCCCGGGGTGACGCCCAATCTGGATCGGATTTTGACCTTCTGGTCGTGCTGCCGGACTCCGAGGAGGCACTGCGTTACCGTCGCCGGATCACAGGTAATCTGTATAGGAGCCTCGCAGCTTATCCCGTAGCCAAGGACATTCTTGTATACACCCGCGGCGAAGTGGAGCATTGGCGGCGCGTAAGCGGCCATGTGGTGGCCACGGGCCTGCGGGAAGGCAGACGCCTCTATGCCCGACCATGAGCTGGCATTGACGCTGCTTCAGGCCGCCCAAAGCGACCTGAAGGCGCTGGAACACATGCTGGACCCGGGGGCCTTCGATGATCGGGTATTCGGCTTCCACGCGCAACAGGCTGTGGAAAAAGCGCTCAAGGCTTGGCTGCATTTTCTTGCCGGTGAACATCCCTTCACCCACGATCTAAGTCTTCTCCTGCATCTTCTTGAGCAGCGGGGCATGGATGTTTCACCGTGGTGGGAGTTTCTTGACCTGAACGGGTATGCAGTGAGATTTCGATATGAGACGTTTCCCGAGGGGGAGGATCCATTGGACCGGGAACTGCTTGCGGGGAGCGTGTGCAAACTTGTACGGCAGGTCAGGGGGAAGATCGGTCCGCCGTCCGCGTAGCGCCCGTGTGGCATTTACACGTACAGGCGCGGGGAACATTTACACGCCCCGCAGGGGCGCATCTCCGACGATGGCACGCTGTGCGGCGCCGGCCTCCCGGGCCTGGGCGGACTGCGGAATCGGACGCGGGTCGCGGAAGGGCACGATGCACGCCTCGGCGATGCGCATCTCGTAGATGCGGCGGCGCTTGTGCTGGATGGGGTCGAAATGCTTCCACTCGGACTGAATGCGCAGGTTGGTTTCGAGTTCGGGGTTGCTCTCGGTGTACTTGACGCCGAGTTTCTTGGCGCTGCGGAACATTTCTCGGGCCATGATGAGGTCGATGCCCTTGCCGCGGTATTTCTTGCGCACCCCCGCCAGGCAGAAGTCCAGCGTGTCGAAGGTGCGCAGGGCCCGTATCAGGTGCAGGAACCCGAAGGGCAGCAGGCGTCCGTTGGCCTTGCGCAGCGCTTCGGAGATGCTGGGCATGGCAATCATGAACCCCGCCACCTCGCCGTCCTCGGCCACCACCACCTTGAGCAGTTCGCGGTGCATGAACGGCATGAACTTGGGGATGTAATACTGAATCTGCTTCCTTGTGAAGGGCACCATGTCGGCCAGCTCCATGTAGGCCTCTTCGAGCAGATCGAAAACCTGGGGGCCCATCGCCTTGATCTCACGGCGGTTCTTGAATTTCAGCACGCGGAACTTGCCGCGCGCCAATACCTTGTCCACAATCTCGGACACGCGGACGGGGAATTCCTTCTGGTCGAAGTTTTCGGTTCGGTACTCGACAAAGTCATAGCGCTTGCCGAAACCATAGCCTTCCACGAGGTCCTGATAATACGCGTAGTTGTAATACGTGGCGAAGGTGGGCATCTGGTCGAAGCCCTCCACCAGCATGCCCTCGCGGTCAAACAGGCTGAACCCGTGTGGGCCCGACATGGTCTCCATGCCCAAAGTGCGCCCCCATTCGGACACGGTGTCAAAGAGGGCCCGGGTCGCCTCGGGGTCGTTGACGCAGTCGAACCAGCCGAAACGCACGTCGCGCACGCCGTCCTTCTCGTTCGCTGCCGGGCTCACAATGCCCGCAATGCGCCCCACGATCTTGTCGCCGCGCAGGGCCATGAACAGCCGGGCGTCGGCGGTGTCAAACGCGGGGTTCTTGGCGCGGTTGAATGTCTCCAATTCGTCCAGAAGCAGGGGTGGAACATAGTAGGGGCAACCCGCATAAAGTTTCATCGGAAAACGGAAGAAGTCCAGAAGCTCGCGTTTGCTTAAGGCCTCAACGATGCGCACGTCCATTTACACGCCTTTCCCGCCGGTACCGCAAGGCGGTCCTGCACATTACATATGCTGACAACTACCGGCCGCCCCGGGAAGCGTTACAATGCCTGTGCAATACAGGAAGGGGAATTGTGTCAAACCGAAGAATAGGGCCACGGGGCTTCTCCGGAAAACGGCGGTTTTACCGGCCACTCAACACTCATATCGTCCAGAAAGTCGGGGGCTTTGCACACTTTCCCAGCCGCTCGCCGTCTGCCGGTTCATGACGTCTTCACGTCACGCCCCTGACGTGGGCGGAGCATTTGAGGTTGTCAGCGATTCACATGATGTTGTGTGTGTTTCTTTGTTACTATAATCCCGCCCGTTGAAACCCTCCATCGAGTCAAACGAGAACAGGCCGAATACGGGTTGACGTTGTGCGCCACCGATGTTCTGTGACGGTGGGTCTTAACCCGGACACAGCGTCTTTCCGTTACCGTCAACGGACATATCCGACGCGGAAACGTTGTTTTTCAAAGGTGTTGTCCCAGTGAGAAAGGGCTTCAAATGAACATGTCACTTTCCGGCAAAACGGCAATTGTCACAGGCGCGAGTGCCGGCATCGGCCAGGCCACGGCGCTGGCGTTGGCGGAGGCGGGCGCCGCGGTGGTGCTTTACGCCCGGCGCGGGGACAAATTGGCCGAATTGGCCGCGTCTATCGCGTCCCGCGGCGGCAGGGCACTGGCCGTGACGGGAGACGCCGGTGTCGCGAGCGACATCGATGTGCTGTTGGAGCGCACACTGGCGTGGGACGGGGGTGGCGGCAAGTACGACATCGTCATCGCCAACGCGGGACGCGGACTTGCGGGCGGCATTCTCGGCAGCGACGAGGCGCAATGGCAGGACATGATCCAAACCAACGTTTTCGGCGTGGCCCATCTGCTGCGCCGCGCAGGGGCTTACTTCGTCCAGCGAAAAGCGGGCGACATCGTGGTCATTGGCTCCGTGGTGGGCCGCAACATTTCCCCGTTCAGCGGGCTGTACGGGGCCAGCAAGTTTGCCGTCGGCGCTCTTACGGAATCCATCCGTCGCGAGCTGTGCCCGCACGGGGTGCGCGTGTCGCTGGTCATGCCCGGCATTGTCATCAGCGAATTTCAGGCCGTGGCCGGACTCACCGAGGACAACTTCGGCAAGAACATCGCCCAGTTCGGCAAGCTTCTCGAACCCAAAGCCGTCGCCGACGGCGTCCAATGGCTGCTGACGCTGCCTCCGCATGTCAACGTCAACGAGATCATGATCCGGCCCACGGGACAAACCTATCCGTGACACCGCGCCGCGGTGTCAGACGACGATTAGTCCTTTGCCGCGGGCGGGCACGTTGAGCAGCACCCCCACGCCGGCCATGGTGGTCAGGTAGAAGGACCCGCCAAAGGACAGGAAGGGCAGGGGGATGCCGGTCACGGGCATGAGCCCGATGGTGATGGCGATGTTCACGAACACGTGGAACGCCAGTATGGTGACGATGCCGGCCGCCAGCAGCGTGCCGGCCATGTCGGGACAGTCGCGCGCGAACGACAATCCCCGCAGCAGGAACACCAGAAACAAACCGATGATCACTATCGCCCCCACAAAGCCGTTCTCCTCGGCGAGCAGGGAAAAGATGAAGTCGGTGTGGTGCTCGGGCAAATAGTTGAGCCGGGTCTGGGTGCCCTTGAGGTAGCCCTTGCCGGTGAGGCCGCCGCTGCCGACGGTAATCTTGCTCTGGAGCGTGTGCCAGCCCGATCCGCGGGGGTCGTATTCGGGGTTCAGGAAGGCATACACGCGCATCTTCTGATAATGTTTCAGCTCATAAAAGCCGCGCGGTTCCCGGGGGGTGTCGGGGTCGAAATCGTGCATTTCCCACCACATCACCGGAATGACGGACAGTCCGATGAGCACGACCACCGCCAGGTGCCAGACACGGCAGCCGGCGATGAACAGCATCACAATGACCAGCGGCGCGAGCGACGCGGCCGTTCCCAGGTTGGGCTGTTTCAGAATCAGCGCGATCGGCAGCCCGGCCACCACGAAGGTGAGCAGGAACCAGTGGATTTTGCGTATGCGCGGGCCCAGTTTGACAAAGTACCAGGTGAGCGCATAGACCATGATCAGCTTGGTCGTCTCCGAGGGCTGTAACCGGAAGGGGCCGAGCACCAGCCAGCGCTCGCTGCCCTTGGCCACGGTGCCCACGGCCAGCACGGCCAGCAGCATGATCATCGCCGCGATGTACATCAGCGGGCCCAGCCCCACCAGAAAGCGGTAGTCAATGCACACAATGGCCACTGTGACCATCGCGCCCAGGAAGAAGTACATGATCTGCCGGTGGAAATAGGAAATGTCGCTGCTGCGGCTGGCGCTGTACATGGTGACCCAGCCGGCCACGGCGAGCAGCAGCACCATGAGCGACAGCAGCCAGTCCACACGCAGCAGATTGCGCCAGTTGACGACGCGCAGGCTGACGTCCTGGTATTGCACCTCAAGCCGACGGGAGGGGGGCATGGCGGGGGTTACTCCCTTTTCGCCGCGGCCGCATCCGGGGATGGGGCGGTTTCAGGCGCGGACTCATCGCCGCGGGTGCCGTAATAATACTCAATCACCTGTTTGGCGTAGGGTGCCGCGGCGCGCGCGCCGTGCAGCCCGTGCTCGACCAGGACGCAGACGGCGATTTTCGGGTCGCGGTCCAGCACGCCGGCCACGAACCAGGCATGCTCGCGCATCTCGTAGGGGATGCTCTCTTCGTCGCCCTTGTACTTGTCCTGGAAGGACTGGGACGCGACCTGCGCCGACCCGGTCTTTCCGATGATGTCGAACCCGTCTATGTGCGCGAGGTAGCCCGTGCCGGTGGGCGGCGCAGGCCCCTGTTGGACGCACTTGCGCAGGCCCTCCGTCACCGTCTTGATCGTGGACTCGCCGAAGAGCCGCTCCGATTTCTGCGGTCCCAGGCCCTCATACAGGTACGGGCGCACCCGATAGCCGCCGTTGACGATGCAGGCAATGAGCGCGGCGCACTGCAGGGGCGTGGCCGCCGCGCTGCCCTGGCCAATGCTCAGGTTGACCGTGTCGCCGTCGTACCAGCGTCGCTCCGAGGGGTCCTTGTCCGCGTACAGCTTTGCCTTCCAGTCGCGGTCGGGAATGAGCCCCGGCATTTCACCGGGCAGGTCCAGGCCGGTCTTTTCGCCCAGCCCCACCGCATGGCACCACTTGGAAATCTTGTCCACGCCCAGCTTGAGCCCGACATTGTAGAAGAACACATCGCATGAAAAGGTGAGCGCCTCCACGACACCCACCGTCCCGTGGCCGGAGTGTTTCCAACAGTGCCACGGACGACTGCCGCCAGGCAGCTCAAAATGTCCCGGGCAGAAGAAGGTGGTGCCGGGTTTGATGGCGCCCTCCTCCAGGGCCGCGCTGGCCAGCAGCACCTTGAACACCGAGCCGGGCGGGTAGATCTCGCGGAACGCGCGGTGGGTCATGCGGTTCGGATTGCCGCCCATGAGCAGGTCGGCGCGCTCGGCGTCGTGTCCGCGGGTGACAAACACGCCGGGATCATAGTTGGGCGTGCTGGCCATGGCGAGCACCCCGCCGGTGTCGGCGTTGAGCGCCACAATGGCCCCCACCACGCCGCCCAGAAGCTGCTCGCATTTCTTTTGCAGGCCGAGATCGAGGGTCAGGCGCAGGGGGCGGCCCGACCGCGGCAGGACGGGGTCCGCCTCCTTCTCAAGCAGGTGCCCGCGCGTGGCGCGCGTGGCAATGTAGGGCTGGCCCGACTGGTCGGTCAGCAACTGCGGCTGGCCCGACGCATACTTGGTGACGACCATGTAGCCGTCCTGGCCGTGCAGCACGTGCTCATACTGCCGTTCGAGGCCGTCCTTGCCCACCAGGTCGCCCAGCGAGTAGCCCTCCGTGCTCCACGCGTCCAGTTCGTTCTGGTTGATTTCACCCAGATAGCCGAGCAGCTGTCCGGCCGTTTGGCCCTGCAGGTAACGCCGCTGGGGATGGACGATGATGGTGACGCCGGGCAGCTCGTACTGGTGCTCCTCGATGCGGATGCGATCAGCCTTGGTCAGGTCGCGCTTGATGATTATCTGCGTGAAGGGCGAGCGCCGGAACTTGGCCACCTCCGTCGTCACCCATTTCCCCGCCGTGCCGGTAATCTCGGCAAGCCGCGCGCTCACGGTTTCCAGGCGGTTCTCGGGGCACTCACCCGGCACAAAGACCGCGTCGGCGCTGGCCCTGTTGTCCGCCAGCACGACGCCGCCCTGGGCAAAGATGAGCCCGCGATCCGAGGCCAGCCGCGTCTGCGAGACCCGGTTGTGCTCGGCCAGCGCGGTGAACTCGCTCAGGTTGAGCACCTGCAGGCTCCACAGGCGGAAACAGAGCACGGCAAGGGCGGCCAGCAGCAGCACGCCGAAGAACTGCACCCGGGTTTCGACGCCCTCGTAGCGCTCAGGCTCGTTCTTGGGCTGAATCAGCATCTCAGGCGACGCCCCGCCCGATCGATTCGCGGCGGCCCATGACGGCGTCCAGCATCAGGAACAGGATTGGCGCCACCGCCGCCGTGTAGAAAGCGCAGGGCACCGCGGCGTTCAGCAGCGGATAGACCATGCCCCGCTGGGGCTGCTGCACATACTGGATGAACACGAAAAGGAGCCCCTGGCCCAGGCTCGCCAGCAGCACGAGCCCCGCCTTGATCGCCGCGTGCTCCGTTATCAGCCGGGTGGACACGCGGCTGACGGTGTACCCGACAATGACATGGCAAATCACGTGGTGCCCCAGCACGGTGTGCACGGCGACATCCTGGTAGAGCCCGCCCACCAGGCCGGTGAACATGGCCCGCTCCTCGCCCTCGGCGATGGCGTAGTAGACCACCATGATCAGCACTAGGTCGGGAACCACCTCCTGCAGCTTGATCGCGTCCGGCCAGTTCGTCTGCACCAGCGCGAAGAAAATCACGGTGACCAGCCATGCCAGATGGCGGGTCCATGGGTGGTGTTTCCATCTCATGGGGCAAACCGCTCCTGCAGGGTTCGCGTGTCCGGCGTCTCGCCGCCGCGCGCCACCGCCTCGCCCGCGGCCGCCTGCGCATTGGCTGTCTCCGCAAGGAAGTCGCTGCGGGAGCCCGCCAGATAGGAGGCGTCCTCAATGTCGCGGCGGACCAGAAACACCTCGTCCAGCTTGTACGGGTCTATGGCGGGGATGATCTCGGCGCTCTTCCACAGGGAGCCGCCGCCGTTGTGCACGGCGCTCACCCGTCCGACAAGGTAGCCGGCGGGGAACAGGCTTTCGGGACTGGTGACCACGACGTCGCCGACGCGCACATCCTCCTTCATGTCGATGTATTCCATCGTGCAGATGCTGCGGCGGCTCAGATCGTTGCCGCCCGCGTGGACGACCCCGTCGTACGCGCGCAGCCGGTTGCGTTCGACCATGGCCCCCACGTTGCAGTCCATGTGGTGCAGCGTGGCGACGGTGCTGGTGAAATCGGCCACATCGGTGACGACGCCCACCACGCCCTCGTCGGTGATCACCGCCATGGACGCGCGCACCCCGTTCACCGCGCCCCGGTCGATGCGGATCATGCCCTGAAAGCTTTCGAGCACCGACACGGGCTCCAGCGTGATCTGCGGATTCTTTCGGGTGAAATTCAGCATGCGGCGCAGCCGTCCGTTTTCGTTTTCGAGTGCGGCGGCCCGCGCAACGCCGTTCTTGAGGCGGGCAACCTCCTCCGACAGGGTGCGGTTGTCTTTCTGCATGGCTTCAAAGTCGGCCACAAAGCGGTAGGCGTGCGAGACCGTGTCGGAGACGCGGTTTTTCGCCGACAGGAAGGGATAGGCCGTTGCGGCGACCGCGCGCACCACGCCGCGCTGCACCACGGTCGGCTCGGTGCCCCGGATGAGCGACAGCAGCGACGCGCCGACAAGCACCAGCAGGACCACCACGGGCCGGTGCTCGCTCACTATGCGCCCCAGGTTCAACACGACACGCCCTTTCCCGCCGCCGCGGGCGGCGAAGCGAAATCAGCCCAGCCGGGGTTGCTCAGATTTCCTCGGGCTTGGTGTGCTTCAGTTCTTCGAGAAACTTGCCGCCGCCGAGCACCACCGCGCCGAGCGGGTCCTCCGCCACGGTCACATGAAGGCCCGTTTCCTTGGCGATCAACTGGTCCAGACCGCGCAGCAGCGCGCCGCCGCCCGCCAGCACCACGCCGCGGTCCACGATGTCCGCCGAAAGCTCGGGGGGGGTGCGCTCCAGCGTCACGCGCACGGCCTCGACAATCGCCGCCACCGGCTCGCGCAGCGCCTCGCGGATTTCCTCCGAGGTGATGTCTATCGTCCGCGGCAGGCCCATGACCTGGTCGCGGCCCTTCACCTGCATCTGAAGCTCTTCCTTCAGCGCGTAGGCCGATCCGATCGCAATCTTGATCTCTTCCGCCGTGCGCTCGCCCACCATCATGTTGTAGGTGCGCTTGAGGTGCTGGATGATCGCCGTGTCCATCTCGTCACCCGCCACGCGCACCGACTTCGCAAACACGATTCCACCCAGCGAAATCACCGCCACCTCCGTCGTGCCGCCGCCGATGTCCACAATCATGCAGCCCTGCGGCTCCTGCACCGGCAGCCCCGCGCCTATCGCCGCCGCCATCGGCTCCTCAATGATGTATACCTTCGTCGCGCCCGCCTGCATGGTGCTCTCCACCACCGCGCGGCGCTCCACCGCCGTGATGCCCGAGGGAACGCTCACCGCCACGCGCGGCCACACCAGCCGGCGGCGGTTGTGCACCTTTTGGATGAAGTAGCGCAGCATCGCCTCCGTCACCTCGAAGTCCGCAATCACGCCGTCCTTCATCGGGCGGATGGCCACGATGTTGCCCGGCGTGCGGCCGATCATGTTCTTCGCCTCGTTGCCCACGGCGCGCGGCAGGCCGGTGTCCTTGTTGATGGCCACCACCGACGGCTCGCTCAGCACAATGCCCT
>CAIXUF010000629.1 GCA_903922535.1 Candidatus Hydrogenedentota bacterium | reverse complement strand
GACAACATGGACGGCCTGAGCGCGGGCGTGTCCATCATTGCCGCCGCCACCTACTTTCTCTGCGTGCAGCCCATGGAGGACGAGAGAATGGTGCGGCTGCTGCTGCTCATTTTCGCCGGGGCCGTGGCGGGATTCCTCTGGCACAACCGCCCGCCCGCCCGCATTTTCATGGGCGATTGCGGTGCCATGTTCAACGGCTATTTCCTGGCCACGGTGGCGCTCGTGGGTACCTTCCACATTGAGGCAACCCATGCGGGATCGCGCATCGCCGTGGCGGCGCCGCTGCTGGCGCTCAGTGTGCCGCTGTTTGACACGTTCAGCGTCATTTACATCCGCTGGCGCAACGGCGATTCGATCTTCCTGGGCGACAAGCGGCATTTCTCGCACCGGCTCGTGGCGTTGGGCATGTCCAAGCCGCTCGCCGTGGGATTCATCCTGCTGGTGGGCGCGCTGGTGGGGATGAACGGAGCCCTGCTGCCCATGCTGGACACGTGGGGCACAATGATTGTGCTGGCCCAGACCGGAGGCCTTTTCATGCTAATCGTGCTGCTGATGTGGGTCGGTAGAAACGGGGGGGGACAGCCATGAGCAAGCCCAGGGAAAAGCGGAAGAAGAGCGTTTTCGCCTTTGAGGAGGTGCTGCCGCCGCCGTCGTGGCCCGCCGATTTTGCCCCGCCGCGCACCGCCCTGCTGATGGCGGGCTGCTGCGGCGCGCTGGGCGCGATGCTGTTTGTCGCGGCGCTCTTCGGCGCGCTGGGCTCCGTCAAGATCGCCCTCGCCTCGCTGCTGGGCATGTACAACCCCGCCATGGTGTCCGATTCGGGCTTCGACCTGGCGGCCATGCTGTGGGGGATGGGGGCCATCATCCTTGCCGGCATTGTCCATCCAAGCGTGGGCATTGCCGTGCTGGTGCTTTTCCGGCCCTGGATCGACGGCTACACCTTCCCCACGGACAACCTCTGCTTCGTGGCCGGCGTGTTTGTGCTCACGGCTTTCTGGGCCGTGCGCCTTGTCCTGCGCGGCGGACGCATTTGCGGGCTGCGCTTTGCCGTGCCTCTGGCGCTGTGGCTGCTCGTGGCCACGGCCGGGCTGCACAGCGCTTGGGAATTTGACGCCACCTGCCGCCAGTTGCTGCTCTGGTTCTCCTATCTGATGCTGTTCCTGCTCACCGTCAACAGCGCCACCAGCCGGCTGTCCGTGGGCATTATGCTGGGCGGTCTCTGCGTCGCCATGGGACTTGAGGGGCTGTTCGCCATTCTTCATTTCGAGTTCCTCCTGCCGTTTCTGCGCGAAATCATCCACAAGCCGGCCGTACTGCGGCAGTTCTTCCACACCGACACCCTCACCCCCGAACTGGCGCGGCGCTTCAGCATCAACCGTGCCTTCGGTTCGGTGCTCTTCCCCAACAGCCTTGCGGCCTACCTGATGCTGGGCATCCCGGTTGTTGCGGCCGGCGCAGGGCTGGCCTGGCGACGGCTGCGCGAAACGGCCGGTGCTGAAAACCAACCGTCCTCGCCGCGCGCCGCGTCCCTCGCCGCACTGGTCACTTGGCTGATCGCAACGGCGTTGGTCATGTTCTCCTGCCATTTCCCCGCCATCTACCGGGACGACACAGACGGCACCCCGTGGTATTTTCAAATCAATGCAATCTTTGCCTTCTCGGCCATTTTGGGTTTGGCCCCGGCGCTTGGAGTCTATTATCTGTCGCTGCGCCGCGGGCTGGTGCAATGCGGCCGCACACTGGCGGCATGGAGTCTGATCGCGGCGCTGGCGCTGGCAATCGTGTCGCTGCTCCTCACCTATTCGCGCGGCGGCTGGCTGGCGCTTGCGGCGGCATGTGTGTGGGCGGGGATCCTGCTGTGGGGCGGCCCGGCAATTCAGGCGCGTTTGCGCCGACTGTTTCCCGCCCTGCTTGCCGCTGTGCTGGTGGCGGGTCTGGCCTGGGGCTGGACCCGGGCGATCGCGTCTGATACGGCATGGGCGCAGGAAGCGAAGCCCGGCGCCGCCGCGCCGGCTGCCACGCCCAATGAGGGTCCGCGCAGCACCAAGGTGACCCAGGAGGGCACGACCGTTTCCACAAAGGACCTGCTGGACCCCGCCTCTTTCAGGATTCGTTTGACGTACTGGCGCGTGGCCCTGTCCATGGCGGAGCACAATCTGCTGACGGGGGTGGGCCTGGGCAATTTCGCCGTCGCCTATGCGCACTACCAGTATCTGGGCGCCGGCGACGTGCGCGAGGCACATTCAGGCTACCTTCAGTCCTTCTGCGAGACTGGAATTCCGGGCGGGTTGCTGTTCGTCCTATTCTGGGTGGTGCTTGTGATCGGCGCCGCGTTGAATGTGTTGCGCGCTCCCGACAGCAGAACCCGCCTATGGCTGGTCGGTCTGCATGCGGGGCTGATGGCCTTCTGTCTTCACGCGGCAATAGACGTCAATTTTTCCCACCCGTCGCTGGTCATGACCGCGATGGTGGTGGCCGGATTGGGTCTTGGCTGGCGCGGACCCGCCCTGGCCGAAGTGGCGTCCGCCGCCCCGAACATTGTCACCCACCGTCTGCTGGCGGGCGGCATGCTTGTGCTGATTGCGCTGGCGGGCGGGTTGGTGGCCCGCATTTGGGTCCAGGAGCTGACCCTGAGCCGGTTGACCTTTGCCAACACCACGGAGGACCAGGAAGTCTTCCGGCGTTTTGGCGCGGCCAGATTTTTTATGGAGGACGTGCACAAATACGCCGTGGCGCGGAACAGCGGAAAGCCGCCCAAAAAACCGCCCCAGTACCTTTTCCGTGAGGCGCTCAACCTGAACCCGGATCCGGAACGGTGGGCCAAGACGGCCGACTTCTTCGAGCTTGACAAGAGCAGCCCGCAGGGCTTTCGCAGGCTCAATCCGGGAGACCCGATCCCGCTGGACGCCATAATGATGCTGCGTAAACCGATCCTGGCCCAGTGGGCGGCCATCGACGGCCTCTGCGGATGGTTGACGGAAATGGAGGCCATCGACAGCAGGTTTCCGCACAACCCGAATTTGGCCATGCATATTGCGCGACTGTACGAACTGCTTGTAAAGAGTCCCCTGGCCGAACAGTTCATTCCCCGCCAAAGGCTTTGGACCACAAAATATTATGACTGGGCGCGGACGGCGCTGGAGCGCAGCCCCCACAGCGCCGAGATGCACGAGTTTTACGCCAGCGTGATGGCCTACAGGGCGCTGTATGATTCCCCGTACAACCCCATTCCCGTCATGGAAGAGGCGGTCGCCCACGCGCAGACCGCCGTGGACTACAGTCCGATCGCCCCCGCGTACCGTCAATACCTGAACTGGGCGCTTGAGAAAATGGCCGAACTCCAGAAGCAGGCGGGCGACACGGCCAAGGCGGACGCGCTGGCCCAGAAGGCGGCCCAGGTCAAACAGGAGGCGCAGGATCTTCAAACGCGCCGATGGCAGCTCGGCATTGACTATTAAGGAACCGGCCAACATGGAAACCCGGATGAACGCGCTGCGCGCGCGGCTTGTCGAACGCGGCGCGGACGCCTTTTTCAGCCTTGACCCGCCGACCAATGCCTGGCTCACCGGTTTTCGCGGCACCACCTCCGCCGTGCTGGTGACGCGCGGCAGCGCCGTGCTGCTCTGCGATTTCCGGTATACCGAGCAGGCCCGGCAGCAGGCGTCGGGCTGCGAGGTGAACGAAATCACCGGCACGATGGAGGGCAGGGTGGGTGAGGGACTGGCCAAACTGGGCAGCCGCTCCGCCCTGTTCGAGCCGGGGCGCATCTCTTTCAGCCAGCACGAGGCCGTGCGCGCCGCCGCGCCCGGCATTGCCCTGGCGCCCGCGCCGGGACTGGTCGAGGAACTGCGGCAGGTCAAGGATGCGGGCGAAACCGCCAAGATTCGCCGGGCCTGCCAAATCGCCGAATCGGCGCTGGCCGACGTGGTGGACGGGCTGCGGGAGGGCGTGACGGAACGCGAAACGGCGGCCCTGCTGGAGCACGAATTCAAGCGCCGCGGCGCGCAGCGCGCCTCGTTCGACACCATCGCGCTCTTCGGCGCGCGCAGTTCCCTGCCCCACGGCGAACCGACCGACAAAGCGCTGGAACAGGGCGACATCGTCCTCATCGACTGCGGCTGCATGGTGGACGGATACTGCTCCGACTTGACTAGAACCTTCTTTTTCGGTAGGATTCCGGGCGGCTGGGCGGAAGAGATCTACCTCTGCGTCCGGCAGGCGCAGCAGGCGGCGGTGGCCGCACTGCGTGCGGGTGCGCGCGCGTCCGAGGTGGATGCGGCCGCCCGGGACCTCATCGCGCGCGCCGGGTTTGGTGCCCGGTTTGGCCATGGCACCGGCCACAGCGTGGGCATTGAGGTGCACGAGAATCCCCGGTTGAACGCGCTTTCCAAGGCGGTGCTTGCCGCCGGAATGGCCGTCACCGTCGAGCCGGGCATTTACCTGCCCGGACAGGGCGGTGTGCGGATCGAGGACCTCGTGATGGTGACAGACGACGGTTGTGACATTCTTACAGCAGGCATTTCAAAAGACTTACAGGTGATTGGAAAATGATTTCAACGGCAGATTTCAGAAACGGCGTGGTGGTGGAAATGGACGGCAACCTGATGGAAATCGTGGAATTCCAGCATGTGAAGCCGGGCAAGGGCGGTGCCTTCGTGCGCACCCGCTTCAAGAACGTGCTCACCGGGCGCGTGCTGGAGCAGACCTACCGCTCCGGGGAGAAGTTCGAGGAGGCCCGCATTGAAGAGCGGCAATGGCAGTACCTCTACAACGACGGCGACCTCTTTCACTTCATGGACAACGAGACCTTCGAGCAGCTTGCCGTCAGCCCCAAGGTCATCGGCGACGCCGCCAAGTGGATGAAGGAAAACAACAACGTCACGCTCGTGTTCCACCGCGACAACGTGATTAACGTCAAACTGCCGTCGCATGTCGTGTTCCTGGTGACCAAGTCCGACCCGGGCATCCAGGGCGACCGCTCCTCCGGCGCCACCAAGCCCGCCACGCTGGAAACGGGCGCGACCATCCAGGTGCCGCTGTTCATCGGCGAGGGCGACAATGTGAAGGTCGACACCCGCACCGGCGCCTACGTCGAGCGCGTCTGAGCAGAGCCCGCTTCCCGCCGACTTGACCGCTCCCTGCGCGCCGCATACACTGAAGCAGGCGCAGGAGCATTGCCATGAATATATCTTTATTCGACCGTAATATCTGCACCCGCCGCGGTTTCCTTGCGGCGGGTGCTTTGGCTTTCGGCGCGACGGCGCTGGGTCAAGCCGCGGAGAACGCCGACGCCAAACTGCTGGCGCGCGTGCGCACGCCCAAGAAGCATCCCGAACTGGTGCTGGCGCCCTCCTATGAACCGGGCGCCTACGATGCGCTGGCCATTGACTGTCCCTTCGCGTTCTTCCATGAGGGACGCTATCACCTCGCACACATTGGTTTTGACGGCGTCGGCTATCGCACCGGATTGGCCACGTCGGACGATTTGATTCACTGGAAGAAGGAGGGGCTCATTCTGGATCGGGGCCCGGCGGGTTCAGTCACCGAATACAACGCCGCGCTCACGTGGATTGTGCGTGACAATGATCTGTACGGGCCGGGCACGCTGAAGCGCGTGCAGGGGCGGTATCTGGGCACTTACCACGCCTATCCCAAGCCGGGCTATGAAACGGGCGCGGCGGTCATCGGCCTGTGCTGGAGCGACGACCTCCGGCATTGGTCGCTCGACCCGCCCTGCCTGCGCGCCTCCGATGACGGCGCGGGAGCGTGGGAACGCGGCGGACTCTACAAGTCCAGCCTGGTCGAGCAGGATGGCACGTTCTACCTGTTCTACAACGCCAAGACCTCTGGCGAGCCGTGGAAGGAACAGACCGGCATGGCGGTCTCCGCCGATTTGAAGACGTGGAAGCGCTTTGAGGGGAATCCTGTAATCCCTGTGGGACCGAAGGGCGCTTTCGACGACATCTTTTGCAGCGATCCCGGCGTGGTGCGGGTGGACGGCACCTGGACCATGTTCTTCTACACGCTGGGAAGCGACGGCCGCGCCCGAGACTCCGTCGCGTTTTCCGACGATTTGCGACGTTGGCGCAAGTCTGGCGAAATTCTCATCGACGTCGGCCCGGCCGGCAGCGTTGATTCCCGGTACGCCCACAAACCCTCCGTCATCACCCGCGACGGCAAACTGTACCACTTCTACTGCGCCGTGTCGCCCATGCCCGAACGCACCGTGGGCAAGGACAAGACCACCGAGGCGCGCGGGATAGGTCTGGCAACGGCATAGGCGGCGATGCCGCCGAATATCCTGGGCGACGCGCCATGACCGGAACCATGCTGCCCCTCCTGCCTAAAAAACACGCCGCGCGTCCCGGTGGTTAAACCGGAACGCGCGGCGAAAGAATGTGCAGGGGGAATTAGACGCCCTTCAGCTCGACGGTGGCGCCGGCGGCTTCGAGGGCTGCCTTGAACTTGTTGGCCTCGTCCTTGGGCAGGGCTTCCTTGACCGTGACCGGGGACTTGTCGACGAGGTCTTTGGCCTCCTTCAGGCCCAGGCCGGCAACGTCCTTGACGACCTTGATGACGCCGATCTTCTGCGCGCCGTAATCCTTCAGGATCACGTCGAATTCGGTCGGCTCTTCCACTTCCACGACGGCGGCGGCGACCGGGGCGGCGGCCATCATCGGGGCGGCGGCGGTGACGCCGAACTTGTCTTCAAGGGCCTTCACAAGCTCGCTGAGCTCGAGGACGGTCAGGTTCGCGACACTTTCGATAATCGCATCAAGCTTCTCGGACATGGTTTGTTAACCTCCGTGCGCCGCGTGCGGCGCGTGTCATTTCATTTTTGGTTTGCTGTTTCTTCGGGCAAGGCGCTAGGCGGCCTGCTCTTCTTTCTGTTTGCGGATCTGGTCAAGCGCGTTGACCAGGTTGCGCGGCAGCGCGCTGAGCACGCCGACCGTGTTGCGAAGCGGCATGATCATGGTACCCACGACCTGCGCGAGGAGAACCTCGCGCGGCGGAAGGCTGGCAAGCACCTCAAGCTGCGCGGCCGTTACCGGCTGGCCCTCGAGCACGCCGCCCTGCATCAGCACAAACGGCACTTCTTTTCCGAAATCCTTCAGGACCTTCGCCGGCGCGGCGGGGTCCTTCGAGAACGCCCACGCCGTGGGGCCCTCCATGAAATCGGCGGCCTTTCCCATGCCCAGTTCGTTCAGGGCGCGGCGGGCGAGCGTGTTCTTGTACACCTTGAACTCGACCCCGCTTTCGCGAAGCTTGGTGCGCAGGTTGGTGGCCTGGAAGACGTTCATCCCCACATACTTCGTGGCGATGGCGATCTGGTTGTTGGCAAGCCGTTCCTTCAGTTCTGCAACGGCCTCAATCTTTTCCTTGGTTGGCAAGTGCGTTCACCTCCTCTCGAAGTGGAATACCGCGCTTTCACGCGGCCCCGGTCCCGCCATGGCGGATACCGGAAAACAAAAATCCCATGCCGTCCATGACAGCACGGGACATCACCGTTGGCACGATGGCGTGAACCCGAAAGGGTCCGCTATGTCCGCGTTCTCGGCAGGATATTAAGGCCCAACGGGCCACCGGCTGTCTTCGACGCGTGTCCAGAGTCACCCCCGGACAGGCGCAACTATAACAGAGACCGGGGCTTCCGCGCAAACATGCGGCACCCAACAATGCGGCACCCACCGCAAAGGGACCGGCATCCTCTTCCCGCCAACAACACCGAATCTGTTAGCACCTGCCAATATGGGGGACAGGTACCAGTGCTCCGGGGTTACGGAAAGCGCTGAATTTGTCTTTTGTGTTTTGAACGCAAAAGACGGCAGTCGCCTTCAGGGAGAATCATTCGAAGCCATGAATGCCATAGACTTTGCGGAAAAGAATGGACACAAATCTGAATCACCCGCCGGGTTAAGTCCATATCGTCCATGCCGTCCATAAAGTCCATGGAGTCAATGACTTAAATGAGCCATGGTTGCCCCATCTGCCGTTTCCAGGTTGAAGTCCCTTGTGCCCTTCCGCTTCGGTCAGGGCACCCAAACCACCACCGGGGTTCAGGTTGTGTCACAGCACGGAAAGTTGCTATCATACTGTGAAATCCCCGTAATCCCCCTTTTTAAGGAGTACCTCCCCATGGCCGTCTGTTGTGACACCGCAAGAATTCCAGAAAGTCTCGAATTTACCGCAAAACCGCCCATGCTGCCGGTGTACATAAAGGCATTCACCAAGGGCAAGACCCGGCTCAAGGCCGGACAGGCCCTGCCGATACTGTCAGCGGCATGGCGCGGCGCGGGCGAAACCCGGGCGCTGGTTGCAGCCTACCGGGAACTTTGCGGCATCCCCTCCGGAGACACGCTGCCCATCCTGTACCCCTATGTGATGGGCGCGCGCATGCAGATGACGATTATGACCTCCGCCGCGTTTCCGATCTCCCCCTTGGGCGCGGTTCATGCCCGCAACTCTGTGTTGCAGCACCGCGCCATTGGCGAATCGGAGACGTTTGATCTCCACTGTGCCGTCGCGGGCCAGCGGGTGGTGAAGCAGGGGCTTGAGTTCTACATGAGCACCTGGGCCGAACAGAACGACACGATTCTGTGGGAGTGTCTGAGCAGCTACCTCGTGCGCGGCAGCCGTTTCGGCGAGCCGGAGGGGCCGTCGCCAACCATCACCGCCCTTTCCGAGTTGGAGCAGCCCAACCGCGAAAACGCCTGGGAGGTGCCGGAGAACACGGGCCGCCGCTACGCCAAGATCACGGGTGACTATAATCCGATCCACCTGCGCAGGACGCTGGCGAAGCTTTTCGGTTTCCCCAGGCACATCGTGCACGGCATGTGGTCGCTGGCGCGCTGCGCCGCGAGCCTGCCCGCCTGCGACGCTGCCCGCCCCGTCCGGCTCGACGCCGCATTCAAGGGGCCGGTGTTCCTCGGCAGCCGCGTCACCATGAAGACCCGGTCAGAAGGCGAAGCGCACCGCTTTGACCTCTTTTGCGCCGACAACCCGCGACCGGTCGTGGTGGGCGCCCTGCGCCCCGCGGCGGCGGCGGAAACGCTGCTCGGCTGACAGAAAGAACCTCTTGCCGACACGGTAGCCGCCGGGTAGAACCCTGCCGGTCGCGTTTCGACACGCCGCAGGACGGCCACGCTTACGGCATGGGCATGGCCTCCATCTTCAGCAGCAACCATTCGTTTCCGAAACGGTGGAAATGCAGCGTGTAATGTCCGTATGACATGCTGCCGTCGTTGTGGTCGGCGCTGACGGATGCGCTGTCGGCGGGCAGTGCCGCGAACAGAGTCCCGGCTTCGCCGGGGATGTAGTGCAGGATCATTGCCGCCGCCTCGGCCATGCGCTCGCCGTCGGTATAGGCTGGGTGCCGGTCCGGCGCGCCGTTCTTCCCGTAGGCAGCGTCGCGCAACCGTCTGAATGCGGCAATGGCCTTGTCGGTGCCGATCCGGCCCAGCGCGATCAGCGCCTGCACACGGGCGTCGCGCGAGGCTTCCGCATTTCCTGCAACCGACTCAAAGTAGTCGGTCATCCTCTCGCCGCGCAGCCGCACCAGCGTTTCCATGACAGCCTCCGTGCCGTGATCGAAAAAGCTGCCGCTTATGATTCTTGCTGTTGGGAAAACGGCCTGCAGCGGTTCCACGGCTTTCCGCGACTCCAACGCGGCCGCCGCCCGTGCCAGCACGGTGACCTGCGCCGTGTTCAGGCCCACGATTGCCGGTATTGCCCGCAACTGCTTGACCACGATCCTCTCAAGGTCGTGTCGTCCGGCCTTGTCGAGCGCCGCCACCGCCTGGTCAATCACTTCCGGGCTGTAAATGTTCTGGCGCCATTCCGACAGCATCGCCTCCATGCTGCCCGGCTTCGGCGTCCCAACGTTGATGGTTCTTTCCGCGCATTCTCCCCAGCCGACTTTGGCCGCGGCGATTTGTTCGTAGGGGCCGTTTAGGCTGTTCGCGCCGGCGGTTATGGGCATGGCGGCCGCGTAGATATAGAAGCCGGAAGGCAGGCTGTCAAACCGAACCCGCCCGTCGGCACCTGTCTTGGGCAGATACTGGTAGTTGTTGCTGGTGTGCAGCGATATGTCGTCGAGGGGACCCACCGCCACGCCCTCCAGCGGTTTCCCGTCCAGATCCTCCACCCGCACTGTCACCGACGCAGCCGGACCCAGCACGACCGCCAGCGGCGGCGCGCACATCTCTCCGGGCCGTACCGCCACCAGCCGCGACGCGCTCCCCGGCGCGCCAATAAGGCACATGTTGGGCACCCGGTACCTGCCGTCGGGATTGCTCTGCGACAACTTGGGCGCGTCGGACGCCTCGACGGCGTTCTCCTGCCGGATTTCGGGCTGGTACTCAGCGCCCAGGGCGCGCGCGGCGCGATGCGTGATCTCCTTGATCGGACGGCCCTGGGGGTCCGTCACGACGATCTCCACTTCACCCGGGGCCTGCGGCTGCGGTGGCGCGGGCAGCGGCTTTGTCTCCTCGGGCGGCTTCTTCCCGCCCAGCCGCCCTGCCAGCCGCTCGTATTCGGCCTCCTGTTGTTTGACGCGTTCACCCATGAGCATCCCGGCCACCGCCTCCGGCGTGTCTGGCCGGCCCGTTGCCGACGCCCAGATGCTTTCCTCTTCGGCGTACGGGCCCTTCTTCATCACAACGCGTACGGACCGATCCCCCAGCGCGAAATCCCTGCCCATCTCGAGCACGCGCGCCTGGCACCCCTCCAGGGTGAATTCCAGCAGGAACGGGTCCCCACTCTGCACGTTGTACACCAGGAATGCGTTGCTGCACGAATGGGTCTGCGGCGTCGACTCTCCATATAGCTGCAACTTCGCCTCAACCGGCCGGCCCTGATCGTCTTCCACCCAGCCGGCCACCAGCGGGATTTCTGAGGGGGGCAGGTCAACAACCACCCGCACCCGCTGCGGCGGGCCGTTCGCGGCCACATCGAATTGTCCGCCCTCACGGACGGGGCACGGGCGTGCGTTGCGCGATTCCAATTCCCCCATCTTCACCTGCATCGACTTCCAGACCTTAAGCGAGATGGGGCCAGCGTTCTTGAACCTCAGGCTAAACCGTCCCCGGCTGTCGGTCTTGCCCTGTTCAAATAATGGCGTTCCGGCGGCTTGTTGCTGGAAATTAAGGCTCACACCGCCCGCAGGCGCGCCCTGGCCGTCCACAACCATGCCTTCAACAAGGGAGCCTTCATCCGCGGGCGGGAGCTTTATCACGATCCCGTCGATGATTGTGCCGGGCGTGCCCGCCGGCACTTCCACTTTGGTGTCCTTCCCGGCATTCAGCGTGTAATGGCCACTCACCGGTGGCAGATGGGTGATGGTGAAGTAACCGCGGTCGTTGGAGGGAACCTGAATGGTATAGCCGGGAAAGTTTTCCAGGGCGACCCACGTGCCGGCCGCCGGTTTTCCATCCTGGTCCGTCACATGCCCGCGCAGGGAATGACCGGGCTTTACCGTGAAAACCAAGTCCTTCATGTCCTTGTCCAACTGAAGCTGGATGGGGCTTTCCACCGCATAGCAGCTCCCGTCTACCGGATGCACGTAGAAGTACGGCCGAAGCTTGGTCATTTCAAGGCGGAAGGTGCCGTCCGGGTTGGTGTGCCCGCAGGGCTTCATGTCATACCGTTCCCGTTCGAAGGCGGTGTACAGGCGCGCCTGAACAGGTTTGCCGGTTCCCTCCATGACCACCTTGCCGGAGAGGTGATGAACGTTGAGCGGCGTCATGACGCCTTGTGACCGCGGGGCCTCCGCCTGGGCATACAGGGCCGCCACGGCCACCCGTCCCGGGGGATAGGGCGCGCCGGGGCAGTCCACCGCACGCGACTTCTTCACCTCGGCCGTCTTCTTGAGCCGGATCTCGGCCTGCTGGACCGGCCCCGGTCCCACGACCACCTCCGCGTTGCCGCTCCATTGGGCGCTGTCCGTGGCGTACGAGGCGAAGGCGCTAACCCGCGTGCCCCCCGGCAGTTCGATGGTCCGAAATTTCCCTTCCACGTCGGTTTTCAGTGGGTACTCCCCGTAGCCCGCCTCTGCGCCGGTCACGGGTTTGCCCTCTTCGTCGAGCACCGTGAATTCCAGCACGGCCCCCGGAGTCATGAAGATCTCCACGTCGCCTTCGGGGAAATCGTAGGAAAAAAATCCATGGCCGGCCTTCAGAAAACCAAGCCCCGAGGCGTTGAGGCTCGGGAAATGCACACGCCCGTCGGTATCGCTCAAAGCCAGCGGCGCGCACTTGTCCGCCAGCACGAGCACACCGGGCACCGGCTGGCCGTGGAGGTCGCGGAACTGGATGTTCAGCGGCGGGTACGCTGCCAGCCGGAGATCGAATACGCCCTGCAAGGAACGCGGGTTCACCCGCTCAAAGGCGGATACGTCCCCCCGAAACGCGTACACCGCGTACTCCTCGGCTGTCAGCGCGCCAGAAGCGCAGTTGCCCCCGGCGTCTGTCACACGCTTCTCGTCGTCACGCACCCGCTCGGTGCGCGGGGGGTCCGCAAAGGACCAGCGGGCGCAGACCACCTCCTGGTCTGCCACCGGCGCGTCGGATTCATCCAGCACCCGCACCGTCAGGTCGGCGGGTGCCACCGGCTCCTGCTGTGCCCAAGCCCCCACGCCGCCCACCGCAAGGCAAGTCACCACAAGAAGACAAAGTCGCCCGGCCATTGTTCGACCTCCCAGTGTTCTCCCTTGTGAATCCGCCCAATGGGTTGTTTGTTCCCATCCTCCCCGTCCCCCGACACTCAAGCCCTTCCGCATCCGCCCAATGCCGCGCTATTTCCTTTCAGCAGTTCCGCCGGCGTTTGCTTCCGGCGCGATTACCGACGCCGCCGGGGCCAGAGCGTCCGCGAGCACCACCGGCTCACGGCCGGGACAGGTCACACCGCGCCGCTCCAGAAGCGTTCCCTCCAGCCGGTACAGATCCACGATTGCCTTGAGGTAGCTGATCTTGGCCTGGGCTTCATTAAGCTGCGCGGTCAGCAGATCGCGTTCGGCCTGGGCCACGAGCAGCGTGTTCGACCTTCCAATCCGGAACTTCTCTGTCTCGACCTGCTGGGTCTCTTCCTGGAGTTTGCGGGTGGCGGCGGTGGCGTCGATCTGCGCACGGGTCCGGCCAATCTCGACGTAGGCGGAACGGACATCCTGCTCCACCAACCGGGCCATGTTGGACAGGGCGAGCCGGTCCTTGTGCTGCGCCAGCCGGGCGCGCTGATCGCGGGCGCGGGCGGCCCGGTTGCCGATGGGATAGCTGAACTGCACGCCCGCCTGCGCGCTAAGGTGCTCGTCCCGCAGGTCCTCGGACGAAAGGACAAAGGACCGGGAGTATTCGGTCTTGTTGATATCCCTGGCCAACTGGAGGAACACGTCAAGCTGCGGCAGCAGCCCGTTCTTCGTCTTGACGACCTCAAGGGTGTCCCGCTCAATTTGCAGCCGCGCCTGATTGATGTCTGGCCGCATGCGTCCGGCCAGTTGGACCGACGCCTCGACGCCGTCCATGGAAATCTCCGGCATGACCGGATCGGACTGGGTCCTGATCTCCGTGCCGCGCAGCGCGTCCTGCGACGGGTTCAGCAGGCGCAGCAGCGAGAGCCGCGTCTGGGCCAGCGTGCTCTTGGCGTCGATCAGGGAGCTTTGGCGCGAGGCAAATTCCGCGTCGGCGGCGGCCCGCTCGCTCTCGGGAAGCCGTCCCACGGCGATCTGCTCATTGATCAGGTCAACCTGTTTCCGGGCCACGCCGAGGGCGTTTTCGTAAATGCCAATCTTGAGCTGGGCAAGAACGTAATCCCAGTAGCTCTGCTCCGTCCGCGACACGATATTCTCGGCCACGCCGCGCATCTCATATTCGGAAAGCCGCTTGTCGATGCGGGCTTGGCGCAGGCTGGCGAGGTTGACGTTCAGGCCGGCGCCGCGCAGCAGGCTTTGGGTCACGTTCAGCGACACGCTGGGCGAGTTCGTTTCCGTGTCGATCAGGTTCGTGATGGAACGGTCCGAAGTCAGGTGGTGAAGCGAGGTCCGGCTCTTGCCGACGGTCAGGCTCACATCGCCGCCCGTGGGCAGGTGCTGCGTGATGCCGGTCTGCCCCGTGTCCGTGCCGGTCTTGGTGGTGTTGTCCACGCGCGCCCAGAAGTTCGGATTTCTTGCGCTGGCGGCGGTGGAAAGCTGGAGGGTCTTCTGGAGGAGCAGGTCGTTCTCCAGATGGTCCTCCGTGTGGGAGTAGCCGGCCGTCAGGACGGGATCAAAGACGGATCGTGCCTCTGAAACAAAGGTCTTCTGCAGTGCCGGGTTGACCGCCTCCACCTGGAGGTCCTGATTGTGCTGCAGCGTCAGAACGATGGCGCCTTCAACCGTCAGATTGAGCGTTTCGCCCGGCTTGGCGGGAAGTTCCACCTTGGGCTGCTGCGCGACGATCTCCTGTTTCAGTGCCGGCGGGGAGGGATTGCCGCCCGCTTCGGGCACCGCCGGTGCTGTTGCCTGCGGAATGGCCGGCGGCGTGGACACCTCAATCGACGCGCACCCTGCCAGCACGGCCGCGACCAACAGTCCCGCAACGCGCAAAGTCCATGCGCGTGACACCATGTCAACCATATCCGTCTCCATATCCCGGGTTCCAGGCGCATCCATGGATGCCGGACCGGTTTCGTTCTACTCGTAGCGCAGCGCGTCGATGGGGTTCAACAACGCGGCACGCCGTGCGGGATAATACCCGAAAAAAACGCCCACGGCCACCGCGAATAGCATCGCCATAATCATGCTGCGCGGCTGCAACACCGTGGTGAAACTGGTGGCGTAGGCAATGGCCCTGGCCGCCCCCACACCGGCGGCAACCCCGATTACGCCACCGATGCCGCTCATGAAAATCGCCTCGAAGAGAAACTGCCGCAAAATGTCGCGGTCCTTGGCGCCGATGGCCTTGCGGACGCCGATTTCGCGCGTGCGCTCGGTGACGGTCACCAGCATGATGTTCATGATGCCGATGCCGCCGACCAGCAGCGATATGCTGGCGACGGCCCCCAGCAGGATTGTAAAGGTCCGGGTTACCGTGGACGCAGTGTTAATCAAGTCCGCCTGGTTCCGGATTTCAACGTCGTCCGGCATCTCGGGACGGACCCGGTGCCGCTGTCGTATCAGCGCCAGTATCTTGTCCTGCGCCGTGTTCAAATCCTTTTCACTCTTGCACTGAACGTCTATCTCGCGAATGTAGGTCAGTCCGAACACCTGCTTCATCGCGGTGGTGTATGGAATGACGCCGGAATCGTCCGGATTGAACCAGCCCTGGTCGCCCTTGGCCTTGGTCACGCCGATTATCTGGAAGTTTACGCCGTTGACCTTGACGGTTGCCCCGATGGGATCCTCGTCCTTCGGAAACAGGTTGCTGACGGTCACCGGGCCGAGAATGATAACGTGCGACTGCCGGTCCTCCTCCGCATCGGTGAAGAGGCGCCCCTTTTCGACTTCAAAATTGCGTATGGGCAGGTAGGGCACGCCCACGCCCTGCACCGTGGTCCCGGTGTTCTTTTCCATGTACTTGAGTTGGCAGCGGCCCTGCACCGCCGGGGACACACGCGACACCTCGGGCACCTCGGCCAGAATGGCCTGGGCGTCCTCAATGGTCAGGTTTTGCCGTGTTCCGGTCTGCACGCCGCCCGAGCCCATCTGCCCGGGCCGCACCACCAGCAGGTTGGTGCCCATGGCGGAAATTGTGGAGAGGACCTGCGACTGCGCGCCCGCCGCAATGGCCAGCATGGCAATCACCGCGCCGACGCCGATGATCACGCCCAGCACCGCCAGGAACGAGCGAAGCTTGTTCGCCAGCAGGCTGTACAGCGCAACTTTTACCAGCACCCAGAAATACATGCGTTTACTCCGTCATTCGTCCACAATGTGCCCGTCAAAAATGCGGATCGAGCGCCCGCATTTCCGGGCCACATCGGGATCATGTGTTACCACCACGATCATGCGCCCCTCCGCGTTGAGCTGGTGGAACAGTTCCAGAATCTCGTGGCCCGTCTTGGAGTCCAGGTTGCCCGTGGGCTCGTCGGCGAGAATCATGGAGGGATTGGTGACTATCGCCCGCGCGACGGCCACCCGCTGGCGCTGCCCGCCCGACAACTGGTTCGGCCCGTGACTCATCCGGTCCGCCAGACCGACTGTCCTCAGGGCTTCTTTCGCCTTTTCGTTGGCGTGCTTGTCCTGCGCGTAGAGCAAGGGCAGTTCCACGTTTTCAAGGGAGGTGAGCCGCGGCAGCAGGTTGAAGGTCTGGAACACGAACCCGATGTGGCGGTTGCGGATCTCCGCCAGCCGGTCGCTCGAAAGGCCGGCCACATTCTCGCCAGCCAGCCGGTAGACGCCGGAATCGGGCGTGTCCAGGCAGCCCAGAATGTGCATCAGCGTGGACTTGCCGCTGCCGGACGGTCCGGTGATGGCCACCATTTCGCCGTCGTTGACGGTCATGCTGACGTGATCCAGGGCGTGCACGATGGCGCCGCCCAGGTCGTAGGTTTTGGTAAGCGATTCGACCTCGATCACCGCCGGCCTCCTCCCGGGGCGCCGCCGCCGCCCATGCGCATCATCATCATCTGCTGGCGCGCCTTGCTTTGCGCCGGGTTCTGGCCGCCGCCCGCCCAGCGCGTCTCATCGGCCGGGTTCTGCTCGATGACCTCGTCGCCCTCGTTGAGCCCGCTGACAATCTCGGTGCTGCGGCCGTCCGAAATGCCGATTTCGACACCGCGCTCCTCGCCCTCGGGATTGCCGCCGCTCTTTGCCTTGACTGTGTCGCCGCCCTTCTTGCGGATGACACAATTGGCGGGTATTTGAAGCACGTCGGGCTTGTCGGCAATCACGATGGTGACGTTGGTGGACATCTGCGGCTTCAGCAGCGCCTTGTTCTCGCTCGTGATTTCAATGCGCACCTGGAAAGTGATGACATTCTGCACGTTGACGCCGGTCGTGGCGATGCGCACCACTTCACCCCTGAAACGCTTGCGCGGAAAGGAGTCGGCGGTGATCTCCGCGGTCTGACCGACCTGCACATAACCAATGTCGCTTTCATCGACCGACGCATAGCAGAAGATGTGGGACAGGTCGGAAAGGGTCATGACCGTCGTGCCGCCGCCCACGTTGCTGATGCCCGACGAGATAATGTTGCCTATTTGCACGGGCCGGGTCGAGACCACGCCGTCCATGGGGGACTCGATTTTCGTGTAGCTCAATTGAAGCTGGGCGAGGTTGAGGGTTATTTTGGCCTGGTCCAACTGGGCCGAGCAGAGCGCTATGTCCTGCTTCTTGCTCTCCAGGTCCAGTTCCTGGGCCTTAACCTCCTCGCGCTGCGCCTGCGCGGCCTTCACATTCTGCGCGGCCAGCGCCGAGGCCGTCTGCGCCGTCTCAACCAGTTCCTGGCTCGAGAACTTCTTTTCAAGCAGTTGGCTCTCCCGCTTGGCCTTGGCGCCCGCGTCGGTGACCTGCCGCTGGGCCAGCTCAACCGCCGCCTCCGCCTTCAGCCGGTTCGCCACGACCGTCTGCTCGGCCACCGCCAGCGCCGCCTTGGCGCTGTCCAGCTTGGCCTGCGCCGCGGCAACCGAGGCTGTGGACTGGTCCACCGAGCGTTGCTGGTCCACAGGGTCCAACGCAAGAAGCAAGTCGCCCTTCTTCACCGGATCGCTTATGTTGACCGGAAGTTCCCGGATTTCGCCGCTTGCGCGGCACTTGATGTCCACGTCCAGATTGGAATAGATCGGACCGGTGCACTGGGCAATCTGCCGCAGCGGACCGCGGACGGCCTTCGCAGTGACCACGTCGTTCTTTATTTCCTGTGCGCCCGGTGCGCTGCCCCCCGTCCACCAGTGATACCCCGCATACCCCGCGGCCGCCACCACGCCGGCCGTGACGGCCCATTTCAACAGGCTTTTTAACGACATTGCTCATACCTCGTTTTATGAAAAGCCGGGACCAATCCCGCGCCCAAGCGGTCATAAACATGCCATAAATGTTTGCATGATTCGCCGCCGCGTGTCCGGACCGGCCGCGGCCATACTCCGTCGAGAGAACTGACTGGTCAGTATTGTATGCCCCTCTCTCGGCAAAAACAACAACAAAAGGGTAATGACAAGTGCAACGCACGGCCGCGTTGAATCCGATGGCAAAGAAGACGATCCCGCCCAGACTTGATGGCCATGGAAATTTCCGGCCGCAGATTGGCGCATTCCCGCCGGGATGTGCCCCGCTCGACTACCCCCTTTCGGGCTTGGCCTCGCGGAGCATGAGCCCATTGATGACGCCGCGCGCGGAGACGCCCTCGTAGAGCACGGCGTACACGGCGTTGGTCAGCGGCATATCGACGCCCATCTTCTGCGCCAGTTCCCTGGCGGATTTGGCGGTGCGCACGCCCTCGGCCACCATCGGCGATCCGCCCAGAATCTCTTCAAGTGTTTTGCCCTGGGCGATGAGGTCGCCCACGCGCCGGTTGCGCGAGTGACGGCTGGCGCAGGTGACGATGAGGTCGCCCATGCCGCTGAGCCCCGCAAAGGTTATGGGGTCGGCGCCGCAGGCCGTGCCCAGCCGCGCGATCTCCGCAAGGCCGCGCGTCATGAGCATGGCCTTGGCGTTGTCGCCCAATTCGAACCCGTCACACACGCCCGCCGCGATGGCGATGACGTTCTTCAACGAGCCGCCCAGTTCGACGCCAATGATGTCGGGACTGGTGTAGACGCGGAACGCGGGCGCGAAGAACGCGTGCTGCACCAAGTCGCAGGCCGCCAGATTTGTGCCGGCGGCGACGATGGAGGCGGGCAGATCGCGGCCCACCTCCTCGGCGTGCGTCGGCCCGCTCAGCGCAACGATGGGCCCGCCTTCGGGCGCGACCTGCACGATGACCTCGCTCATGCGCAGCAGCGTGCCGTTCTCGATGCCCTTGGCCACGCTTACGCGCGTGGTGCCGGGCGAGAAGCGGAAGGCTCCGGCGGCGTGGCGCATGACGTGCGACGGCACGGCATACACCGCGATTTCGGCGTCCGGATCAATATCGCGGACGACGGCCACGGCGTCGGGCAAGCGCACGCCCGGCAGCAGCGCCGGGCTCTCGCGCGTCTCGCGCAGCGCGTCAGGGTTATCCTCCTCGCGGCACCACAACCGCACGGCATGGCCGTTAAGCGCCAACCGCCGCGCCAGGGCAAGGCCCCAGCCCCCTGCGCCAACCACCTGTATGTTCATGGACATGATGCATGCATCCCGTTCTGTTCAACGCAAACCCGTGAGGGCTTTCATCATTTAACGCCCCGTGCTGTCAGATTATGCTGATCTGCACAATTGACTGAAATCACCGCCGGTTCGAAATCCCCCTCCAAAGGGGGATTCAGGGGGATGTTGGTTCTCGCGCGCACACCCGGGCACAACGCCACCCGGCCATCGTGTGTCAGAACCGCAACCCACCCTCGATATCGCGAACGGGGGGGATGAAGTCCCACTGCCCGTTTGCCGCAAGCGCATAGGCGAGTACGGCCATGGCCAGCGTGCCGGAACCCGTGCGCGAACAGTAGTAGTTCTCGCAGCCCGCTTTGCCTGTGGTGAAGAATCCGTTCTTGCGGTTCTTGTCGAGTCCGAAATCCACCAGGGGTCCCGCGGCGTCAAGATATTTTGTGTCACGGCTTCGCCCGGCCACGTGGACCAGACTGGTGATTGCGCCCGCCGCGTCGCAGGACAACAGCGGACCGCCCGAGGCTACCGCGCCGGGGATATCCATCACGGCGAGTGACCGGTCAAAGAGTGCCTGGAGCCGGATGTCGCCGGTCGCCTCGTAGCCGATGGCCATGGCGGCCGCAATCATGCCGGCCTGCTGATGGTTGTCGGTCCATTTCCAGGGCTCCATGTAACGGACACCGTTCAGGCTGAGCGGTTCGCCGGTGCGCGTATTGACGGCATCATGGTAACCGGGCTTTCCTGTGTCGTCCCGTTTGGGCGTGTAGGCATACTTGTCGTATGCAAGGATGTAGTCAATGGCCTCGTCGCGGAATGCCGAACCCTCTTCGCCGAGAATGCCGGCGGCAATGAACAGATACGGCGCATAACCCGCCGCCTCACCGTACACCATCGCCTCTTTCCGCGTGTCCTCATCCGTGGGGATGAGGCCGGTGTCTTTTGAGCGCCGGGCGGCCACCAGCGCGTCCATCTTGCCGGCCCACTCAAGAAACTTCGGGTCTCCCGTCTTCTTGTAAAGCCAGCACCAGGCGTCCATGTACAGTCCCGCGCTGCTCAACAGGCTGCACGGCCCCATGGCGCCCGCGTTGGGCCTGCCGTCCATGGCGGCATGCCGGTTGAAGGCGAAGGTTGCCTCGTCGCAGATGTGGTTGTGAAACGCGGTTTCGATTTCGTGCCGCGTGGCGTCCGGATTGATCTCCCACAACTGATCCCAGGGGACATTGTACGCCTTGACTTCGTGCCAATACTTGACGTCGCCCACGTGGATTGCCCCGTGAACAATGTCATAGCCCACGTGCTCGCCCCACGGAATGTAACCCGAACGCGGGTCCCGCGTGTGGTTGAGAACATAATCGAGATAGTCGCGCCGGGCCTGGTCGTATTTCGGATCGCCCGTGACGCGCGTCAGGGTGCGCAGGAGGTCAAGCAGGCCAAGATCGGAAAGCAGGTTCTGGCAATACGGCTGGTATCCCGCCACCTCGAAATGGTTGTTCCAAACGCCGGGGTCCTCCGCCGATCCGGCAGGGATCCGCCTGGTGACCACGTTGAGCTGCGCGGCAAACAGCGGGCTTTTCTTCTCTCCGTAGTCGTCACGCCCATGCTCTATGAGGAGATCCGCGAAACCGCGCACCGCCGTGAACGCCGCATCCTTCATCAGCGCGTCCATGGAGTCCTTCACGCCCGGCGTCTCGGCGGCAAAGGCCGTCCATGCGGCACATGCGATCAATCCTGTCCACAACATTCGCATTCCGATGGCACCTCTTAATCCTCTGTGAGGGAGTTGCTTCATTGTGCGGTCTCCGCGTCAGATTCCCGCGTTCTTGCGCAGGCGCAAGAGCGCGTCCACGGATTCTTTCGGGATGATTCCGCGCCGGTCGGGCGGCACGTCGAGCAGCATGTTCACGCCGCGCGCGCGGCAGGCCTGAATCTGATCGGCCAGCGACTTGTCGTCGCGGGGCACGTCGCCTTCAACCCAGAACCACTCCTTGCCCAGCGGGTCGCAGACCTCGCCCGGCATGTAGTATTCCTTGCCCTCGATCTCGCGGAACTTCTGAAAGCCCTTGTCGGTGGGCAGGCTGCGCTCGATGGCGATGATGTCCGACGGCCAGGCATATTCGACGTCGTACTTGTCCTGCGTCGAGATGCCGCTGTTCATCATGATCACCGTCTCGGGCTGGAGCGACGCGATGTGGTTGTACAGGAAGGTGCGGTAGCCGCGGCCGAGCGCGCCGGGGATGTCGATCCAGGTCTCTGCAATCGGCCCGTACTGGGTTAGCAGCTCGGTGACCTGCCCCGTCTGGAAGGTCTGGTAGGTCGAGGTGGTGTAATGATCCGGCCCGTCGGACCAGGTGCGGCTGCCGAAACGGTTGTGGTTGTCCCACGAGCAGTAATAGAAGCCGGGCAGCACACCCTTGTCCCGGCAGGCGGTGACGAACTTCTCGACCACGTCCGTCTTGTCGGGGCTGTTGGCGACCGAGTAGTCGGTGAGTTTGGTCGGCCAGAGGCAGTGCCCGGCCACGTGCTTGGTGGTCAGCACGGCGTACTTCATGCCCGCGTCGCGCGCGACGGAGACCCACTGTCCGACATCGAGCGCCGTGGGCGCGTACACCGTCAGCGGGTCCTTGCCGGTGGGCAGTTCCTTGCCGGCGAAGGTGCTCATGCCGTAGTGGATGAACATGCCGTAGCCAAGCGCCTCCCACGCATTGAGCTGCTTGAGACTGAGGCGTTGGCTGCCCTGCTTCTCCGCGCTGTCAGCAGGCTTCAGATCCGCCGCATGGCCCCCTGTGGAAACCGCCACCGCCCCGGCCATCGCGGCCGAAGCACCCAGAAACCCACGTCGTGTCATACCGTTCTTTTCCTTCATGGCCTGTTCCTTTCTTTTCTTGTCTTCTTCACCCTTTACCCTTCAAACTTCACCCTTCTTCATGCCTCCCGGCAGGTCCTTACACAGTAACTGGTCAGCGCGCGGCGCAGCCATGCGTAGCGGCCTTCCGCCAGCGCGTCCCGCATGCCCTTTTCGATGTCTTCCATGCCCGGGATGAATCTGCCCGCGTCCCGCGCCTTCGCGAGCGCCTGAAAGGCCGTTCCCGCCTCTTCTGTCAGTGTGCGGATTATTTCGGCGGGCACGGCCACCGAAAAGCCGGAAACGCCAATCTCCGGTGACAGGCCAAAGCTCCGCAATTCATATGGCCCAAGTGTCACCGTCCAGATCTGCGCCGCGGCAACCACCTCCCCATTGGCCAAGTCACGGAGTCCCGTTGGCTCCGCACCAAACACAAGTGTGATTTCGACCGGGTAGTACTCGCGGTTGACGACGTAAACGTGGCGAAGATTGTCAGACACCAGCGTTCTGACCGTGACGGGATCGGTAGTCTTTCCGACAGTATCGAATTTCTTGCACGGCAACGACCGGTAGGCGCGCGCGAATTGGGCAATCTCTTCCGTGTGCGCCTTGTCAAGGAAGAGGCCGCCGCGCGTGATGCGGCACGCGTCCAGATCCGCCACGGCCCCGGCGTACGGTTCCAAGAAGTGCACCCCGGCCGGAAAGGCCGGCGTGATGCGCAGTTGCGAGTCCCACCAGAATCCGTCCTTGGGATACTCCGAGTTCAGGCGCAGCACGCCTTCGGCCGGCTTCCCGTCCATGACCTTGACGCCGTCCAGATTGGGATCGTTGTCCTCCGGTGTGAACCAAACATGTTTGCCCCAGGCCTCCACCCAGCAGTTGAAAATGAACGCGCCCGGTTTTTGGTGGCGGTGCAGCGCGTCAATCGTCTCCTGATCCAGGAAATCATGGTCGCGGAACATTGTTGTCTCGCCGACGGTCAGATTGGCCCCGCCCGCCGGCCGCGCGCCGTGTCCGCCGCGGTCCCGCGAGTTGCCCATGCCGCGGTCCACCTCCAGGCCGGGTTCGTCCCCGTAAAGCGCGATGTCGATACCGGCGTCGCGGGCCAGTTCCAGCATGTTGCTCCGGGCGTGCAGCGCGAGCGCAGGCCGTGCCGGAAATCCCAGCGTGTTGCCGACCAGTGTCTCGTCCCACAGCGTGACCGTGACGCGCAGATCGGACCGTGCCTCGGCAAGCGCGCTGCGAATCGCGCCGAACAGCGCGCGTATCTTCCGGCACCGCCAGGCGACCCAGGCGGGACGGCACACAAAGGTCAGGTATTCGTAGCGCCGCGAGAAGCGATCCGGTTCTTTGGCGTCCACGGGCACCGCAATGCCGGTCTCCTTTTCAAACAGCCCGACGGTGTAATCGTCGTATCCGGCGTGGATGGAGGCGAACCAGGGCATGCACGAGGCAAACATGTTGAACGAGATTCCCCGGAAGGCGGGATACTTGCCGTAGTGGACACCGATTTCCCGGACGAACCGGAGAATGGCGTCCTGAACGGTGGGGTGCAATGGATTGAACATGGGGGCCGTGTGGCCCCGCGAGGAATGCTCGCCATAGGCGTACTCCGACAGCACATTCCACGGCTCCGTCGGGCCTTTCCCCTTGATGCGTTCCGCGATGGTGTTGAAATTGCGGGCATTGTAAATGGGCGTCCAGTCTTTCGTGCTCGACTGCACCTGGTCGTTCCACATCATGTTGTTGTAGGTGTCCGCCCCGGCCTTGATCGCGTCGAGGTCGATGTTCATCTTTTCCATCAGACTGCCGAGCCGCATCAGGGTCAGTGCGCCCTGGAACCCCAGTCCTTCCTGCGCAAAACGCTCCAGCAACCCCGCATACCAGTCGGCCGGGTGCGTGGTCCAGCGCGAGTATTGCTTGCGGTCGCCAGTTACCACCATGTCGAAGCCGCCTGCGGGTTCGCTCTCGCAGGGAAAGACCGGTCCGTGGTACCACGCCATCGGATACACCAACAGGTTCTGCCCCGAATGGCGCGCGTACTGGATGACATGGGCCACCCATTCCGCATGGTTCATGGCGCCTTCGCTGGCACCGGTCCCGCAGGGGTCCTCATACTGAATCCCGATTTCGCGCCGCGATCCGTCCCCCGGATCACCCGGAACCGCGAGCGCGGGCAGGTCCTCCAGTTCACGGATCTCGACACGGGCGACCGCTGCCGGTTCTCCCTCGCCCCAGGTCATGAACGTGATGCTGCAATCCTTCCAGCGCGGCCAGAACACCTGGCGCAGCTCCAGCATCTTTCCGCTGATTGGCTGCGCCCAGTTGGTGAACACGCCCGTGGACAGGTCGTAGGTGGTTCCGTCCATGATGCACATGTAGCGGCGCTTGTCGTCGGGATAGCGGATCACGGCCACATGCGGCTTGCCGATGTTCTCTATGGCAAAGCGGTATCCAAACCGGGTGAAGGATTCGGCCGCCGCTTCGCGGTAACGGCCCGCAGCGGTCTCGACGATCTTCGTGTCGCCGTTGGCGAAGTAGCGGTCCGGCCCCAAGTCCTGCGTGCAGTCGATGCTATGGAGTGTTCGCCCGTCCTTGCCGTTTACCGCCGGAGCGTCTCCTCCCCTTGCGGCCATCGCAAACCCAACACCCAATCCCGCCGTCACCCCAATAAAACTGCGCCGGGACATCCCCGTTTGCTTATTCATGACATATTCCTTTCCTCTTACTAGACCCCAGACCCCAGACCCAAGACCCTATTTCTTCTCCAGCGACTGCCGGTACAAATCAAAGAATGTGTATGGATCACACAACTCCCAGTTCTCTTTCCCATAGTCCTTTTGCAGGGCCTCCCACACACCCTTCATGGTTGTCGGGGCCTGCAGGATCCAGCGGAAGATGAGAAACTGCGGCTTGACCGGTTTCGTAAAATGCGCCATCTCGGCCGCCGCCTTGCCCAGGTTGTTTCCGTCGGGATAGATGTCCGACACCTGGCGCAGGAACGGCGTGCGCCCGACCAGCGGCTTCTCATAACCCAACTGCATGCCGACGCCGTCGGGGGAAAAGTCCGTGTAGGCTTTCTGAACGCGCAGCGGCATGCGGCCGTGGAATCCGTTGATGACGAAGCCTGTGATGCTGTAGTCAAACTGCCCGTACCAGCGCTTGTTGTGCTTCACCCAGAGCGGCAGCGCGTCGGGCAACCCGCTGCCCAGCCGTTTGCCCGTCAGCAGGTTCGGGTTGATGTAGCCCGCGCCGCTGTCGCCGCCGATGAACCAGTCATTGGGCGACTTTGTCGCATAGACGTGGTCGAACACGTAGGGCACGCGCTCGGCAAGGTTCGGGTTGAACGCCCACGCGATGGGCATCGTGCCTCGCGCCGGATCGTCCCACACCCGCGGGATGCTGCGCGACAGCCACGACGCCGCATCGTAGTCGCCCATGTAGATCAGCACGTAGGTCTTCTCTTCGAGGGTGCGTGGTGCGGGCCGGGCATTCTGCGTGTAGTGTTTCTGCAGCGGGCAGTGCATGTAGGCCGAGGCGTTCGCCAGGCAGCCGAGACCCAGCGCGTCAGCGTCCATCAGCGCGTTGTGCGCCGACAGCACGGCGGCGTATTCCCACTCCGTGGGCACGGGCTCATGCTTGCCGCCCGCCGGGCCGTTGTTGGTGTATTTCAGGTTCCACGGCGTAAACCCGCCGACCGACGTGAACGCCTTGCCGCCGTTGCGCTCGTACTGCGCCTTGAGCAGCGCGATCAGTGTGTTCCGATCCGTGCCCAACGGCTGGCCGGGATCATCCACCGGCGCCTCGTCGCCCCAGGGGCTCAGGTCAAAGAAGAACGCCCGATGCGCAATGTAGAAATCGTGGTTGGCCAGCGTGGCGTTGGAGAGGTCGGGATAGGAGAAACCCGGCTTGCCCGCCGCCTGCGAATAGCCGTCGATGTAGTTGGCCATCAGGGTCGCGGAGCATTTGCCCGCATCCAGATACTCGCGCTTGGCCCACAGGTAGGCGTCGCACTTGGCGCTGCCCGTTTCCTTGCCGGCAAACTTGCCCGTCAGGTCGGTCTTCACCGGCGGCAGCACGCCCGCCTTGTCCAGCAGCGCAATGAGCGGACTGCCCGCGCGCATGGGCAGCAATCCCTCGACACCGCAGATGGTGGCGGCCACGTTTGCCGACGCTGCCACGTTCTGGTCCCACAGCACCAGCCCGGTTGCCTGGTCGGGAAAGCGGCGCAGCAGCGCCGCCAGATCCTTCTCCTGCTCGACGGGCGTGTCCTTGAGCCAGCCCTTGCGCTGCAAGTCGAGCCAGTAGTCGTCCACATTGCGGCCGTCGCTCTCCAGAAAGCGCAGCGCGAGCCGCGGCTTGTCGCGGTTCACCAGCCCCTGCAGCGACGCGGCCAGCTTGAGCGCGTCATAGCGCAGCACCGTGTCCTCCGGCAGCGACTGGATGCACGCCTGCATGTCGAAATAGACCAGCGGTGTTCGCGTGGCTGTTGCGGCGCCATCGGGCGCGGCGAAAAGCATCGAAAGGGCAATCATAAGCGACATGAGACGGCCTCCTTGAAGTTAAGTCCATGTCAGTGTACCCGCGGACCAACGCCAAGGCAATTGCGCGAAGACAAAAGGCGCGCGAACCACAATCAAGAAGAGGCATTCTAACCACGGAATACACGGATCGACAACGGAAGAGGAGTAAAGACAAGGTGACCATAATGCGCAGTGCCTTTCTTTGCGATCTTTGCGTTCAGTTCCTTTCCGTGTCGATACGTGTATTTCGTGGTCAACACGCCTTTCCCTTCGGATTCCTTTGCTCTCACGCTTGCAGCCGCAGTATCTCCAGAGATCTCCCCTCCAGCCGCCAGTGATCCCGGGGCGCGCTTTCGGTGGTTGCCGTCGGCGCATACTTGTCCCGCGTGACGATGTCCACAGACTCCTTCCCGTAGTTCGCCAGCACAAGATGCACGTCCCGGTTGGCGAAGACCGAAGCCACGCATCCCTCGGGCAGCGGTTCGCCAAACAGGTCGCTGTCCGCGACCTCCAGCCAGACCCAAGCGCCCTCCTCCGTGAGAGGCAGATACCGCTTGAGCCATTTCCCGTGCGTAGGCCGCGTTTCGCTCCGGCCGGGTATGGCGTCCCACGCACCGTAGGAATACGGGCCTTCTGGATGCGTCTGGTATTGCTTCCAGGCCTCGCGGCAGATGCGCATCCAGAAATCGTCGGGATTGGGGTTGTACGCCACGCCCGGAATCATCGCGCGCTCGCCTGTGAACGGACGGCCCGCCTGCAACATCGGAAACTGCATGTACGGGATGGCGTGGAGGTAGGGTTCGTCAAAGTTGTCCGTTTTGGCGAAGGTCATGTCGGGACAGGGCACCACATAGGGCGGATAGTCTTTGACGGCGTCGCGCATGGCGTCGAGGTTGCCCACGCCCTCGCCGACCCACAGATAGTCGTACAATCGCATGCCCCGGCTCATCGGCTGCTCCGCGCCGTTCACGTGCAGTTTGAAGATGCCGCCGCGCCGCTTGATCTCGCCGTACAGCAGCGCCAAGAGGTCGGTGAATGCGCCGTCATGATCAGCCTTCTCCTCGAACGCATCCACTTCGTCGGCCGTGGCCGGACCCCGGCCGTGATGCTGGTTGGCGAGATACCCGCCGTCGTCGTACAGGCCGTCCGCCCCGTACTCGTCCATCACCGCCATCACCTTCGGCAGCAGGTAGGCGCGCCACCCCGCGCTCGACGGCGCGCAGCGCGCCATGTTCCAATAGCCGAGCACCAGAAAGTCCCCCTCACGCGACCATTCGGGACGAAAATCGGGGTCGGTCCGCTGGATGAATCCGGTGGACACATAGGGCAGCAGCTTCATCCCCCGGCGGTGCACCATGTCCACAAAGCGCCTGAACCCTTCGGGATTGACCGGGCTGTACTTGTCGCCGCCGAAAAGCCGCAACGAATCGTTCCAGTCGTCGAAGACCTGGATGATCTGAATCCCGTGATCGCGGAGGCGGTCCAGCTCCTGCTCGTCATAATCATTGGGCGCCCACCTTTCCTTGGACGGATACTCGCCAAGATTGTACGTCGCCTGCGCCGGGAGATAGTTCGTCACCAGATGCCTGCGCATGCACTTGCGGATCGCCTGCTCGCAGAAACGCACACTTGTCAAACGCCGCCGGTGATCCTCCGCCGTGAACGATTTGAGAATCGGCGGCGCGGCAAACCCTTGGGCCGGGCCTTTGGCAGCCGTTTCCTGTGCACCCGAGCCACTTGCCACGGCCATCCCCAGTGTTCCGGCCCCCAACGAAGTCTTGAGAAAATCACGACGAATCATCTGTCAGTCTCCCATTGTGTGTCCAACAGTCCTCGCAGTCTCGCACCCTGATGTGGCGTTGTCAAACTCGACTGGGAACATTCCTGGGGGCGCCACCATCCCTGGTGGCCGTCCGGCATCCCGCCAAGAGAGCAAAGACCCCTATTCGTCAGACGGATTGAGGATGGCCTCGATATCACGGGCGCTGTGCAGAATGCGCACGATCTCAATATGCTTCGTTTCAATGGGATAGAAGATGACGCACGAACCGGCGGGGAATCGATGAAGATTGGGGCCGAGTTCATCGCACCTGCGCCCCAGGTGCGGATGCTTGGCGAGCACGGCCAGCTTCTTCTCAATGGTGTCCAGCAGCCGGTCGGCTGCCCGCGGATTGTCCCGCGCGATATGAAGCCAACGGTCCTCCAAGTCGCCCTGTGCGGCGGCAGAGAGACGGAACTTCATGACTTGGCAGCACCCTTGTCCTTGGCAAGCCGTTTTCGTCCCTTTGCCTTGACGTTGGCGAGAAGGCCCTTTAGTCCGCCCGCGTCAAGCTCAAGACAGTCTCCCTGTTCAAGCTGCTCAACTCCGCGGTCGATTTCCTTGCGAAGTTGCTCAAGGCGGATTTGCCGAACCTGTTCCTGCGCCTGCAACAGCCGAAGTCCATCCCGTACGACCTCGCTGGCGGACATATAACGGCCACTATGCACAGTAGAGGATATGAACTCCTCCCATTGCGCCCCAAGATTAATGTTCATCGCACATGCATCCTTCTAACCAACCACTTTTCTGTTCCCAAAAAGGATACCATGCCTGTCAAAAATTAGCAATTTATGTGCAGCCCCTTCCGATTCGGTGGCCGCCTGTCCCATCTGTGTGTTAGGCTCATGGCACAAACACGGAATTGTGCAGGCATGAACATCATCCTCATCGCTGTGGACACGCTGCGGGCGGACCATCTGGGCTGTTACGGCTATTCCCGCGCCACGTCGCCGCATATCGATGCGTTTGCGGCAGAGTCGGTGCTGTTTGAATCTCACATTTCCACGGCCATCCCCACGCATCCCGCGTTCACCACGATCAATACCGGCCAGCACAGCATCACCCACGGCATTGTTGCCCATGGCGGGCAGCGGACCATTCCGCGGAACGCTCCCTGGCTGCCGCATCTGCTGGGCAAGGCGGGGTTCACCACCTGCGCCGTGGACAATCTCAGCCAGTGGCACCTCGATTTCCACCGGGGCTTTGAGTTCTACATTGACCCGACCCAACGGCGCGAACTGTCGATCAACGCGGACAACCGCGAGATCAACCGGCGTGTGCTGCCCTGGCTGGAGCAGCATCATTCGGAACAGTTTTATCTCTTTGTCCATTACTGGGACCCGCACACGCCCTATCTGCCGCCGCGCGCCTACCGCAAACTGTTTTATGACGGCGATCCCTGCGACCCGGCCAACACGACGCTGGCGGGGCTCGACAAGCATCCACTGGGCGATGTGTGGCGGGAAACTTGGTTTCCCAAGTTGGGGGACAACATCACCGACGCCAACTATATCGAGGCGCTTTACGACGCCGAGATCCGCCATTGCGACGAGGGTGTCGGCGCACTGCTGGAGGCCGTGGACCGATTGGGGCTGCGGGACGACACGCTGGTGGTCCTGACGGGGGGCCATGGCGAGATGATACACCGCCACGACATCTTTTTCGACCACCACGGCCTCTACGACGGCAACCTGCACGTGCCCTTCATCGTGCGTTGTCCCGGCGGGGCGCCGGGTCGGGTGGGGGAACTGACCGCCCACACGGACCTCGCCCCAACCCTGCTCGACTTGGTGGGTGTGCCGATTCCAGACACCATGGAAAGCGTGGCCCTCACGCCCTGGCAGCGCGGCGAGGCCAACGCCCCGACCCGTCCCTGGCTCATCTGCGAGGAATGCACGTGGCAAATGAAGTGGGCATTGCGCACCCGCACCCACAAATTCATCTTCGCCCGCCAGCCTGATGTCTATGGCACTGCGGCTCGGGAACTCTACGATTTGGCCGCCGACCCGCAGGAACTGCGCAACATCGCCTCCGAACAGCCCGAGCTGGTCCGGGAATTGGAAGAGACCCTGGAAGGGTGGATTCGGGACAAAATGACGCAGAACGGGCTGACCGAGGACCCGCTGGTGGCCCACGGTCTGACGCTGGGGAAACGGCGCGAAGTGTCGCCCAAAATATAATACGCACCGGGTAGGTATTATATTGTCCGCAGCCGTTTACACTTCCGTTCGGTAGGGAATCCGAAGTAATCGAGAATTTATTACTGGAAATCAGCGGGGTAAAAGTGGTATACCAATGACCGTGCACTCCGCACGACGTATCTTCTTTTACTTCCATGGGTCGCTGTGCCCGCGTTCCAGGGGCATGGCAACAAAGGGAACTTCCTCATCGAGGCTCCCCAACGCAGGTTAGGGACTTATGCTCGAAGCACTGCTCTACCCCGAAGCGATAGCCGTCATCGGTGCGTCCAAAAGCCCCGGCAAAGTCGGCTTCGCAGTCCTGGACAACCTTATCAAGGCCGGCTACCAGGGCAAGATCATCCCCGTAAACCCCACCACCAACGAGATTCTCGGTTTGCCATGTTATAAAGACGTGCGCGAGGCGGGGGTCAGAATTGACCACAGCATCATCGTCGTGCCAGGCAAGGCCGTGATGCCGGCGCTTGAGGCGTCGGTCGCGGCCGGCGCCAAGGCGGTGACGGTGATCACGGCCGGCTTCAAGGAGGTCGGCCATGAAGGCGCCGTGCTGGAGCGCCAGCTCGCCGACTTCTGCCGCAGCCACGGTGTGCGCATGCTCGGGCCGAACTGCCTGGGCCTGATCAACACCGAAAACCACATGAACGCGTCCTTCGCGGTGCAGATGCCCAAACCGGGCAGCATCTCGGTGATGTCCCAGTCGGGCGCGCTGTGCACGGCCATACTGGACTGGTCCGAGGGCCGCGGTGTGGGCCTGGCCAAGCTGCTGAGCATCGGCAACAAGGCGGACCTGTGCGAGACGGACCTGCTGGAGTGCCTTTCCGAGGACAAGCAGACCCGCGTGATTGCCGCGTACCTGGAAAGCATCGCGGAAGGCCCCGAATTCATCCGGATCGCCGAGGCGGTGTCCGCGAAGAAGCCGGTGGTCATCCTCAAGGCGGGCACCACGGCGGCCGGCGGCAAGGCCGCCTCGTCGCACACGGGCAGCCTTGCGGGCGCCGACATTGCCTACGGCGCGGCGTTCAAGCGCGCCGGCATCGTGCGCGCGGACGATTTCGAGTCGCTCTTTGACTACGCCACAGCTTTTGCCACGCAGCCGCTGCCCAAGGGCAGCCGGGTGTGCGTGATCACCAACGCGGGCGGCCCCGGCATCATGGCGGCCGACGCGGTGGAAAACCTGGGCATGAAGCTGGAGCCGCTGACCCCCGCGGTGGCGGACAGTATCAAGGCGCAGCTCGCCCCTGCGGCGAGTGTCCTCAATCCGGTCGATGTGCTCGGCGACGCCCCTCCTGAAAAGTACGCCATGGCGCTGCGCGAAGTGCTCGCGGACGACAGGGTGGACGCGGTGATAGTGATTCTGACGCCGCAGGCCATGTCGGATCCGCCCGCGACGGCGGACGCGATCATCGCCGCGACGCGCGACAATCCGGAAAAGCCGGTGCTCGTGTGCTTCATGGGCGGATCGATTGTCATGTCCGCCCGCCGCAAGTTTGTGGACGCGGGCGTTCCCGACTACACCTCGCCGGAGCGCGCGGTGGCGGCGCTCAAGTCGATGGTGGACTACGCGGCCTGGCGCAACCGCCCGCCGCGCATCGTGACCCGGTTCCCGGTGAACCGCCACCGCGTGGAGCGCGTGCTTGCGCGCCAGGCGCGGTCGGGCCGCAAGGAAATGGGCGAGGTCGAGGCGAAGGAAATCCTGCGCGCCTATGATTTCAACGTGCTGCCGGGCGGGCTGGCCCGCACGGCGGATGACGCCGTCGCCAGGGCCGAGCGCTCAGGCTATCCGGTGGCCATGAAGATTGTGTCGCCCGACATCCTGCACAAGTCCGACATGGGCGGCGTGAAACTGAACCTGTCCAAGGCGTCCGAACTGCGCGACGCGTTTGACCTGATGATGCTGCGCATCGGCCGGGCGG
>CAIXUF010000628.1 GCA_903922535.1 Candidatus Hydrogenedentota bacterium | reverse complement strand
GCGGCTATGAATAGCCAAGCAGCGTTGGGTTGGCGCGTGTGGCTTCTGGCGGCGCGGCCGCGGACGCTGGGCGCTTCGATTGCGCCGGTGATCATGGGCACGGCCATGGCGTGCCGGGACGGCGGCTTTCACGCGCCGACGGCGCTGGCCACGCTGCTGTGCGCGATCCTGATCCAGATTGAGGCCAACTACGCGAACGATTACTTCGACTTTCTGAAGGGCGCTGATACCGAGGCACGGCTTGGGCCGACCCGCGCCACGGCGTCGGGACTGGTCACGCCGAAGCAGATGCGCAACGCCACGCTGATTGTGCTCGGGCTGTCGCTGCTGTTGGGCCTCTATTTGGTTTGGCGCAGCGGATGGCCCATTCTCGCCATAGGCCTGCTGTCAGTGATCTTTGCCGCGCTGTACACGGGCGGGCCCTATCCCCTGGGCTATCTGGGTCTTGGCGAGGTGTTCGTACTGATCTTTTTCGGGCCCGTGGCCGTGGGCGGCACCTTCTACGCGCAGACGCTGGAATGGCGGGTGCTGCCCACGGTGGCCGGGCTGGCACCGGGGCTGATTGCCTGTGCCATCCTGGCGGTGAACAACCTGCGCGACATTGACGAGGACCGCAGGACAGGCAAGCGGACGCTGGCCGCGCGCCTCGGCGCTCGTTTCGCCAAATGGGAGTACACACTGTGCCTGTTCACTGGTATGGCCGCGGTGCTGGGATTGCTGGCACTGCTTTCCCCGCCGCGTCTTGGCATGGCGGCGGGACTGCTGGCGGTTCCCGCTGCGGTGCCCACCGTGCGCAGGGTCTTTCGCGAAACCGGCCCGGCGCTGAATGCATGCCTGGCCTCGACCGGAAAACTGCTGCTGATCTTCAGTGTCCTCTTCTCCATAGGTTGGCTGTTATGAATTCCCCCACGGTTGTCAATGCGCGGGTCTACCGGTTCCGTTTGCCGCTGGTCCGTCCCTTCAACCTCGGTCCGTCGGTGCTGACCATGCGCGAGGGGCTGTTACTGCGGTGCACGGACGACAAGGGCGTGGACGCCTGGGGCGAGGCCTCGCCGCTGCCCGGGTTCAGCAAGGACACGCTTGCCGAGGCGGAGCAGGAACTGAAGCTGAGCGCCCGCGAATGGGCCCGGCCAAGCAAGGCGGGCAAACCCGTGAAGGGCTGGTCCAGCGCGGCGGTCAATGCCAGCGTGCAGGTGCGGATGTGGCACACGATGCTGGCCACGCCCGCGATGCCGAGCGTGGTCCTGGAGATGGCGGCGCTGCTGGAGGGCGACGGGGACCAGTTGCTCCGGGGGGCAGCGCAGGCGGCAGAGCGGGGCTACCGCGCCGCCAAGCTGAAGGTGGGGCGCAAGCCGCTGGAGGAGGAGATTTCGCTGACGCGCGAGGTGCGCACCGCGCTCGGCCGGGACTGCCGGCTCCGTCTGGACGCCAACCGCGCATGGAGCCTGGACGACGCGCGCACCTTCCTGCGGGGAATCACGAAGAACTCCGACGAATACCACGCGCCGATTGACTATCTGGAGGAGCCGCTGCGGATTCCCGATGAGCGCAACGTGCTCCGCAATGAATTCGGCATCCCCATCGCGCTGGACGAGACGCTGATTGACACCTTCGGCAAGGGGCCGGCGGACAAGCAGCGCATTCCGCTCGCGGACTTCTGGGTGTGGAAGCCCACCTGCTGGGCGCTGCCCTATCACCTTGGGTCGGGCGAAAAACTGCCGCCGCGCATCCTGAGCGCCGTCTTTGAATCGGGTGTGGCCACGGCGCTGATGGGCGGCCTGGCCGCCGGTTCGGGACGGCCAGCCGGACTCGACACCTATTCCTATCTTGCCGAAGACGTGCTGGAGGAGCGGCTGCCGCTTGACCAGCCAAGAGTTCTTTTGAAAACACTGCTTGATGCATCGCGCCGGGTGGATGTCTCACGACTGGAGCTGCTTTATGAGTACACCCGCTGACGGGATTAAACAGCCTTATTGTCCCGCCATGCGCGCCGCAAGGCGCTTTGGCGATGCCCCGTTCCTGGTCAGCCCGGACGCGACGGTTTCGTTCAACGATTTCGCGCAGCAGGTGGGCTGTCTCACGGACAAACTGCGCCGGGACGGCATCGAACGGCGGGACTGCGTGGCGCTGGTACTGCCGCAAAGTCCGGAGCTGCTGGCGCTGCTGGCCGCAGTCTGGCGGATGGGTGCGATTGCCTTTCCCCTGAACCCGGAAGCGCCGTGGGACTATACCGCCGCCCGCGTACGGGATCTTGGCTGCGTCATGACCGTGGTGCCCCAGACGCCCGCAGATCCCCCGCAGTCGGGGCAAGTCGGGTTGGACGCGTTGTTGGCGGCGTTGCAGCCCGGCCGCATCACCCAGGCGCGCATTCGCCACGGCAGCCACACCCCGGCGGTGGCCCTGCTCACGTCGGGCACCGGCGGCGCGCCCAAGGCCGCCGTGCTGTCGCTCATTTCGATGACCCTGGCGGCACAGCGGGCGAACAGGCGCATGGAACTGGAGCGGGATGACCGCTGCCTGCTGAACCTGCCGCTGCACCACGTGTCGGGGCTGTCCGTGCACATGCGCTGTCTGGAGGCGGGCGCGCAGTGCCTTTTGCCCGGCGCGGGCGAGCGCACCGTGGACGCCATCGTGCGGACCCGTCCCACACATGTGTCCATGGTGGCGGCGCAGTTGCGCCGCGCGCTGGAACAGCCCGCCGCGCTTGACGCCCTGCGCGCGGCCAAGTGTGTGCTCCTGGGTGGCGGGCCGCTTCCCGAACTGCTGCTCCAGCGCGCGATCGATGCGGGCGTGCCGCTGATGAACAGTTACGGCATGACCGAAACCGCGGCGATGACCTGCGCCACGCGGCTGGGTGCGGACCTCGATGAACTGCGCTCCGTCGGCAGGCCAATGCTGCAGGACACGGTCCGCGTCAACGAGTACGGCAGGATAGAGGTGCGCGGCAACACGCGCTTTGTCGGATACCTGCACGGCGGCGTGCTTGACAAGCCGGGGGGCTGGTTCGACACGGGTGATTTGGGCCATTTCGACGATCAGGGCCGGCTTCACATCGACGGCCGCGCGGACCGCATGTTCATCGTCGGCGGTGAGAATGTCCAGCCCGAGGCGGTTGAGGCCGAACTGTGCAGGATTCCCGGTGTGACCCGTGCCATGGTGGTGCCGGTGCCCGATGCGGCGCTGGAATGCGTGCCTGTTGCCTTTGTCGAAACGGAATCGACCTTGGACGCGGCCGCGTTGCTCGCCGCATGCAGGGAACGCCTGCCGCGCCACGCCGTGCCGCGGCATGTCTTCCCATGGCCGGAGGAAACCGCATCGGGTATCAAGCCCAGCCCCGCAGAAATGCGGCAGCGCGCCGAAGAGATGGTGGGGCAGGTGTAGGAGAACCGCGGCACGGGCGTCTCGCCCGTGGTTTTGGGAACATGGGCGGGACACCCATGCCACCGTGCGCGGCAGGCCCCGCTACTCCGCGGTATCGCGCCGCCCGCCCTTCTTGACGCGATGGCCCAGTTCGTCAATGAACTCCCGGTCGCCCAGGGTTTCGAGATAGGCCGCGTGGCGCTCGCGGAGGTGGCGGCGCGTGATGGAGAAAAAGTCGTGCACCGCCTGAATGCTGATGATGAGGAAGAACAGGAACAATATCGTCAGTACTGCGCGAAAACGGCCCAGGTCCTGCCGGTACTCAAACAGCCTCGCGCCCAGCACCAGCACCACCGGCACGGACAGCAGCATGTAGAAACTGACCGGCCGGCGCTTGTGCGCCGCCGCGAGCCCCTCGCGGAGGTACATCCAGAGGGTGCGCGGCGCGGTGTTCTTTTCGGGGGCAGGACCTTCCATCAATGCCTCCGCGGCACGGGCCGCCTCAGTGGCAGCCGCAGCCTCCGCCCATGGCGCAACCGCCGCCCTGGTGCACGGATGCGTCGCAGGAGCCGCAGGCCGGTTCGGTTGAGGAGCCGCTCATCGCGGCGAACAGGCTCATTTGTTTCTCTAGATTCTTGGAGGCGCATTCGGGGCAGACGGGCGTTTCCGACCCGCGAACAAGCACTTCCGAATAGGCGCCGCAGGACTTGCAGCAATAGGAGAACAGGGGCATGGGAGAAAACCACTCCATGGTACGGCGTTAAATTACGGACTACAAACACGCCATTATTGTAGCAGGATCCCGGGGAGCCACGCTATTTTGGAAATGGCCGCAGGATCGGCTTGGCAATATTCATATTATGGACGATATGGACGGAATGGACCTATCCGACGAATGATTCGGATTCGTGTCCATATCGTCCATTCCGTCCATATCGTTGGGAGTGCTTCCGAAAGTCCTTTCCCCGTGCATGGGATGTGTGTTTTGCGTGAAAAACGGGGTTACGGGTGGGTCGTTGGGGAGGCTTTGGACGGGTAATTGCGCACGAGGATTTCGTTGATGGTGCCCCGCTTGTCCGCGTCGGAGTTTATACTTCTTATGGCGGGTACGCGCTCGATGGTGAAACCTTCATAGAGCCGGTCAAAGTAGTCGTCATCGGGGTCTTCATTCTTGGGGTCGGAATTGCTCAGGAGCAGCTTAGCGCCGCGCGCGTCCATTTCCCGGTAGAATCCGGCCAGCCGCCGTTGTTCCTCGTCGCCGAAGGCACCGGCGGCGTAACTGTTGAAACTGGCGGTGCGGCTGATGGGGCGGTAGGGCGGATCGAGGTAGACAAAGGTTTTCCGGTCGATGCATTCGGCGGCGCGCCCGAAATCGCGGCACTCAATGCGCACCCTTTGCACCAGCGTCGACACCAGCCACAGGTTTTCCGCGTCGCAGATGCGCGGCGATTTGTATTTGCCGAAAGGCACGTTGAACAGGGCACGGGAATTCACGCGAAACAGGCCGTTGAAACAGGTGCGGTTGAGGAAGATGACCTGGGTGGCGCGGGCGGCCCCGCCGTCGGGCGGGTTTTGGAAATTGTATGACGGCCGATCGGCGTTAAACGCCCCGCGTGTCTCAAGAAACAAGGCTTTGCGTCCCGCCTCATCGCGGGCCAAGTACTGCGTCTGCATCATGTCCAACCGCTCGATCAGCGCCTCCACGGAGTCGCGGACGGCCTGCCACGTCAGGACAAGTTCCTCATTGGCGTCCGTCAGGACGATTTCATCAAAACGGAACCGCTGCACCACATGGAAGAACACGGCACCGCTGCCGACAAAAGGCTCCACATAGCGCCTGATGCCGGCGCCGGACAAACCTTTCGGGAGCCGTGCCGAAATGGCCTCAAGCAGTTGCCCCTTGCCGCCCGCCCACTTGAGGAAGGGCCGTGCGGCGGGTGTGCCCGTCATTTCCCCGTGCGCTCCATGCGAAACTGGTCGTCCTGCCAGACGACATGGGTCCGCTGCCCGATCCAGTCGCCCGTGTTGATGTACAGTCCCTCGCCGCCGGAGGTGGGATGGGTTTCAATCGCGGGCGCATGGGCATGGCCGCAGACGATGATGTCGGCCACGCCGGAGGCGAGCAGTCCGCGGGCGTGGTCGCGCAGCGCGCGGGCCTCGGGACCGTCTTCGGGATTCTCCACGCCAAGATAGGTGCGGCTGCCGTGGCTCACGCCCTGGGCGATGCGCATGGCCCAGTCGGGGTGAATCATGCGGAAGGCACCGACCACCAGGGGGTTGCGTGCAAGGCGCTTGTAGACGCGATAGGCGCGATCGGCCTTGTTCACCCCGTCGCCGTGAAACAGCAGCGCCCGTTTGCCGCCAAAGTCCAGTTCGACCTGATCGGGGTGGATGATGAATCCCGTTTCGTCTTGCAGGAAGCGCCCGGCCCAGAAGTCGTGGTTGCCGCAGAGCAGATGGAGTTCAACCCCGGCGTCGTGCAGCGCGGCAAAGGCGCGGAGCACGTCGAAATAGCCGGAAAAACAGACATGGCGGTATTCGAACCAAAAATCAAAGAGGTCCCCCACGCACACAAGCCGGTCACAGCCCCGCGCTCCGAGAGATTCGAGAAAACGCACGAAATCCGCGCGCTGCGACCGGCCGTCCTCCCCGGTCTTGAGATGGACATCGGAGAAAAGAACCGTCGGTCTCACAGCAGTCCGAACTTGCTCAGGGGCCAGAAGCGCAGCACGGCCCGGCCCACAATCTGATCGTCGTTGATGGCCCGGAAACTGCGGCTGTCCTTGCTCACGCTGCGGTGATCGCCCATCACGTAATATTCGCCCGGATGAAGCACGCAGGCGTCCCGGTCGGGGGACTGCATCTCTTCCGGCAGCAGGTACTTGGACTCATCGACCTGCCAGTTGTTCACGCGCACCCGGCCGCGGTCGTATTCCACCTTGACGGTGTTCTCGGACAGCCCGGCGTCGTCTTTGCCCTTGGCGTCGACCGTGTTCTTCCGGTGCTCCGGATGCACCGCGATGAGCCGCTTGACGTAGCGCTTGTTGTCAACGCCGTCAAACACGATGATGTTGCCCTGATGGAAGGGCTGCCAGCCGCCCAGGAAGGGGAGGCGGCTGAGCTGGTGGGGCAGCTTCAGGACCAGGATGCGCTCCTGGTCGTGCAGGTTTGGCAGCATGGAGGGTCCCAGCACTTCATAACCTTCCAGGACGAAGGTCTTGATGCCCCAGAACACCACCAGGAAAATAACCACCATCTTGATGAGTTCAAGGAACTCGCGCTTCGCCTCCTGCTTGGCCTCTTTGGGGGCTTTCTGCTCCGGCTGGGGGAGGGGCGTCGTCTCTTCGGTCATTTCCAAACGATAATACTCCGTGCGCGTATGTCCTGCCTGTTCCGCATTACCCTACTATACCACGTGTCCGCCGTTTCAAACAGGCTCAAGTCCAAGCCGGCGCACGAGTTCCGAATCGCTGCGAAAACGGGGCATGATGATTTCCACATCCCGCGCCACGATTTGGCGCGTCACAAACAGCGCCGATGCGGGGTGGCGGTAGGCCGTGTCCTTGAGATACTGCCACCATTCCAGTTCCAGAGAGGTCCGGCCGGAAAGCGCCGCCGAAATGCCGCGCGGGTCGCGCGTGTCGCGGGCGGCCTCCACCTCGTCGGCCAGCGTCTGCTGGCCCTGCTCGGCGCGCTGTTCCCGTTCAAGCCGCTCGCCGTATTCCTTGGCCAGTCCGCAGGCCGCGCGGTAACGCGCGGCAAATTCGTCCCAGAGCGGGTCGGTCTGGCGCACCCAGTGCTCCAGAAACTCAATGCGCAGCGCCACGGGGCGTGCTTCGAGCCGTCCCGCGATTTCCGCATTGCGCAGCAGGTAGTGCAGGCCCGTGCGGACATGCTCCTCGGGCGCCTGCAGCGCCACGGCGTCCTCGGGGTTCTTGGGATATTCCCCGTGCAGAATCAGCGCGCGTTCCTGGTAGTTCGGCGTGGCCGGCAGCGGTTCGGGGAAGGCGGCATAGTCATAATCCAGGCCGGTGGCCATCACATATCCGCGCACGCCCCGCGTGAGGTCGCCCGCGTCGAGCGCGGCATCGGCCTGGGCCAAAAACTCCTCCTGGATGCGCCGACGCACCCGCAGCAGTTCATAGGCCTGGGCGGCTGCCGTGAGCTTGGACAGCCGCACCGCGTTGTCGGCGAGTCGCATGAGCGGCTCCCAGGGCAGTTGCGGCGGGCCCTTGCGGTCAAGCTGCGCCCGGACATGCGCCAGAATCTCCGGCTGCCTCATCAGATCCAGTGCATTGCGGTACAGCGGCTCATTCTCGTCCGGCGACAGCAAATAGTCGTACTTCGGCGAGTTGATATCCTCGGTCGAATCCTGCCGCAGCGGGGAATAGGAGATGAACAGGAAACGGAAATTGACAATGTCGCCCGTGGCCACGGTGTGGGCGAACGACTTGGCGATGACGGCATCCGTCACCTGGGTCTTGGGCTGGGGTGCGCGCGCCATTACTTGCCCTCCCCGGCAATGATTGCGGCGACAAACCGGGATCGTTCGTCCCAGTCCACCGCAGGCTGGGTGATGTCATAGAAGGGCAGGCGCTCGTGGATTTCGTGGAAAAGCTGCTGCCGGTAATGGCGCAGCACACTGCTGGCGTGGCGCTCGTGCGCCGCGTCCCAATTGCTGTTTTCGACGCATTCGGGGTCGCGTCCCGCCTCCAGCATCAGTTCTTCCATGTAAACCGACAGGAAATCCCGCAATGCCTGGTCAAACTGCCGCCGATACTTGTCGGAGGCCTCCGTCTTGTCCGCCTGGGCGCGCCAATCCTCCTCAATCTGCATGACCCGGGCGCGTTCGGCGAGGTATTTTTCGCAGCGGTCCCTGTCGCGGAGAATGTAAAACGCCGCATTCAATTGGGCGATGCCCAGCAGAAAACGGTTGCGCCGCTCCTCGGTGACCTGGACCTGGCTGATTTCGATCAGCAGGTCCTTTATTTTTTTGCGATAGATGCGGCGCACGTCGGCGGGCTTGAACTCGGGGTCCAAGCCCAGCACGGCCACATAATCGACATATCCGGAATCAGATGCCATTGGACACTCCTCTAGAGCGGGGATTGTACCGCTTGGACCGGCCATGCCGCAAACCCCCGAATTCATGGATTCTTGGAATCCGTCGGCCATGCCATAGGCAGCCATTCCCATCTCCAGCAGAGGAGCCGGATGTTTCGCCGGTTCCCGTAAAGGACTGGAAAACCTCGACGGCTCGCGGGCACAAGATCACTACTCTCTCTCCGGCATGCGGCCCACGCGCCGAAGAAGTATGTACTGAATCAATCCCAGGGCGGCCATGCTCAGTGCGGTAATCATCCAGTCCTTCAGGCCGACCGCCAACTCCGGACGCTGCCAGTGGGCCTCAAGAAGAAGGCTGAAATAGCCGGCCAGACAAAGGCCGGTGGCAAACCACACAAGACGAATGTGAAGCCGCAAGCCCGTGCCTGCAATCAGCAGGAAGTATCCCGGGATCAGCGCGCTGCGCGGCCCGTCACCCCGGTTAATCACCAGCGTCAACATAAATATGTCAAACGCAATCCATGCAAAAAGGACTCCCATTCGGCGGGTCCGGGAGAACAGCCGCTGGAATGTCACGGCGGCCACAGCCCATGACAGCAGCGCAACTGTGATAAACCGGTGAAATGCCCCGCCTTCATCTTTGACGCCGAGGGAAATCAACGCCAAATGGGCGGCGTAATAGAGGGTCAGTATGGACAGTGTGGCCACGAGCGCCGGACGCAGGCGCGCCCAGCGGTCAAAGCGGCCCAGCATGCCGGGGGGACGGGCCGTAATGGGTTTGCCTCGGGCGAAATTGCGAAGGTCATCACCCAATGCGGCCGCCGAGGGATAACGCCGCCGGGGATCCTTCTCCAGGCACTTCAGACAAATGACCTCGGCATCGCGGTGAATCGCGGGATTGATTTTGCGCGGCGAGACCGGTTCTTCTGACAAAAGGCGCGCCATGATGTTGACGGCGCTGGGTCCCTCAAAAGGGGGATGGCCCGTCAGGGCTTCATAGAGGATGGCCCCCAGACCGTAGACGTCGGTGGCGGGGCCGACACCCTTGGCTGCCTCAACCTGTTCAGGCGCCATGTAACTGGGCGTGCCCAGACCGGCGCCGGTTCTTGTCTGGTCAAAATCGTCCCCCATCCGTTTGGCAAGACCGAAATCGGTAATCTTGGGCTCGCCGTCGGTGGTCAGGAGAATATTGGCGGGCTTCAGGTCGCGGTGAATGATGCCACGCTGGTGCGCGGCATCGACGGCCCGGGCGAGTTTTTCGACAAGTTGCGCGGCTTTGGCGTCGGGCATGGGGCCGTCTTTAAGTTTTTCGGCCAGGTTGCCACCCCCGACGTATTCCAGCGAGTAGAATGGATACCCCCCCTGTTCGCCCACTTCGTACACCTGGACGATGTGGGGATGGCAAAGCAGGGCCACCGATTCGACCTCGATCCGGAACCGGAGCAGTTCCTCGGGACTGGCATGCGCCCCGGCCAGCATGACTTTGATCGCAACGCTGCGTCCCAGGCTCAGTTGACGGGCGCGATACACCACACCCATTCCGCCGCGGCCCAACAGGTTGATGATCTCGTAGCCTTGGAAGGTCAGGTGTTCGGCAGATCCGCCCGCCTCCGTCCAATAATGCGGCGGCGGCCCCTTTCCGGCGGTCGTGACGAGTTCAGTTGGGCTCATGGAACCTTCGCGATCTTCAAACAGTTCATCCATGGTCGTCATCCGTTCCTTGTCTGCATGTTCAACCCAACATGACAAGAACCGTGTCCGCGGGCCTTCGTTTGTTCATGCCAATCCTCTTTCTGTGCAGGATGGCACCCGGGTCCCGCCATGGCCTTTGTCAGCTTTGCGGCCCCCTCGCCCGGGTCAGCCTGTATTCGGCGCGATAGACTTCTTTACCGCCCGGGTTCTTTACCGCGACGACGCACTCGCGCGCGTCGTCGCTTGTGAATCGATTCTGAATGGTCAGGGCATACCCGTCAGTGTCGGGACGGGTCCAGTCCAAGGTGCGGGCCGCCTCATTCCACGCGCCTTTGCACGGAACCACGGGCTCGGGCACGGATGCGCTGGAGGCAAAACCCCAGTTCCAATAGCACTCTTGTTTTGGGTCGTAGGTGTACAGGCCGAGAAAGCCCGCGCCCGTCATTTCTTGAATGTACCGCCCGCCCAGAACGCGGGTAATTGAGGTTCTTCCTGTTTCGCGGGATTCTTCGGGGTTCGCCCCCGGTGTGCGGATGGTTGCTTCCCAGTCCCAGGTTCCGAGAAACCGGTCCAGCACCTTCTGCCCTGGCGTTTGGCCGGGGGCCTGGGTGCTGCCTTCCGTTGTCAACGGAGTCGGATCTGCTTGGGGTGGCCTGCACGCAAGGGGCAACCCAGCCAACACGGCAAATGCCAACACAGCAATTCCATTCTTGACCTTGTGGCACATGGCCTTGCCCTCTTTGTCCTGGAAAGTTGAACGCTGTCCGAGCCGTTTTCCATTTGACATGCCGACGTCCATTATAAATGGAAGGATGGACATATGGAAGTGTTTGTTTCATATTTCGCATTTGGCCGACAGGTCTATCACCCAACTCCGCCCCCCACGTCTCCCAGGTAACGGTGCCACCGCACAGGGTATCCTTGACTGGATAATGCCGCATGGATACAGTGACGCGGAAAGTCGCGGTTTGTTTCAACTTCACTTTGGACATTGATGGAGTGGTAAATTCGATGGATGCATGTCTGTGTTTGGCAACGGGTGATTTCGACAGACCCGTTCTGCGGCGCTACCTGGCGGTCGTGGGCGGGATCTACTGGTGCTTGATCCTGACATCTTTGGGCCTGTTTCCGGAACACAAGTTTTCAATCATGTCGAACACGTACAGCGCGCTGGGAAGCTATGACCAGGACAACAATCCCCAATGGTGGTGGCTGTTCTCGATGGCGATGACGTTCTGGGGTGTCGCGATGGTCCCGGTGGTGTTCTACAACTTCCGGCGGCTCGCGATCATCTCGGTGCGGGCGGCGGGCATGGGTGCGTTTTTCATGATGCTCGGAGGAATTGGCATTTCCCTGGTGGGTGTTTTTCCGGACGTGTCCGGCATGACCTTCAACCACCACGAAATCCGGGAGATTCACAAATACGTTGCGCTCATCGGCGCGGGTGGATACCTGTTGAGTGCCCTCTGGTTTGGGGGCATGCTTCTCACCGACGCCCTGAAAAACGCCTTCGCGGGGGACTATGGCGATTTCGACTACAAGTGGATTGCCCCCCCGTATGTCATCCTGGGCGGCGTGTTTGGCACGGGCGTGTATTTCCTGCTCCGATGGGAATCGGTCTACGCAAACCTTAAAGCCGCCGCCATCGCCGCCGGGCGGCCGGTTCCGGGGCATTTCGGCGCGGCCTTTAATACGCGCTATTCCTTTCCTCTGTGGGAGAATCTCACCATCTGCTCGCTGTTCCTGTTCATCGTCTGGTTTGCCCTGGCGCTCCCCGAAGAAGCCCCTCTTGGCGAACGATAGTGTGTTAGCCGTGGTGGTGTCGCCCTGCAGGCGGTTTTGGGCCGCGCGAGGTCCGATGATCTTGTCGGTGCCACAACCCGTCACTGCAAATCAAGGGTTGCTTTGTGCCCTGCCCACGCTGAACCGGTGAAATATGACGCGGCCCCCGTTGTCGGGGGCCGCGTTCTCAGGCCCGCGGCGCAAACCTGGCCGCGCTCCTTTTCACAAAGCAGTGTCGCTATTCTGACGCCACCGACCTGGCAAGGCGGAAGCCGATGTCGTCGTTCATGGTCGTCGGGGCGCTGTTGCCGCGACATGCGGACCGGCAAGCGTCGAAGCTGTAGTCCCAGCCGCCGCCCCGGCACACGCGGGGCAGTTCCGACGGAGCATCCGCCCCCGTCGGGTTTGTCTGTGCGGCTGAACCATAGCCGCCCCACCAGTCGCCGCACCACTCGGCGGCGTTCCCGCTCATGTCATAGGCGCCCACCGGACTCACACTGTTCACGGTGTCCACGTTGCCGTTCGGACTGATGTTCAGCCCGTCGAACCAGCCCACCGGAGAGGTGTAGGGAAAATAGAATATCCGGCCATTGGTCCCGGCCAGGCCAAGCGGGCTGATACGCCCCCAGTTGCACCGGGTTCTTCCCGTCAGCGTGTCCGACGTGAACCCATAAATCCAGTGCATGGAACCGTCCCACGCCGCGGCGCGCTCCCACTCGGCCTCGGTCGGCAGCCGGTACCCGCCCGGCGTTGGCGGCTCCACCGTCAGCGGCCAGTAGTCCGTGGTCATGTCGTAGCAGGGCGTCAGTCCCTGCGTCTGGCTCAGCCAGTTGCAGAACGCCGCCGCGCCATACCAGGACACTTCCTCCACCGGGTGCGTGTCCATGGAGTAGTTCGTATTGTTCGGCTTGCCCGCCCGTGTCTTCGGCGAGAACACCCCGCCCGAGTACTGGACGTTGCACTCTCTGTTTGAGATCCCAAGGATGACCTGCAACTCACCGCCCGTGTAGATGTCGCCGGCGCCCGCCCAGTCGGCACCCGCGCCGGTCATAAGGTACCCCTGCGCCAGTGCCCAGTTCAGCATGTCGCAGTACTGCTGGTTCGTCACCTCGAACTTGCCGATCTGGTACGCGCTGAGCGTCACCGGATGCGGCGGGAATTCATCCGATTTGCCATACGCCGCATCGTCGCCAACGCCACTGTTGCCCATCGTGAAGGTCCCCGCCGACACCGGCAGCATCTCAACGGCGACATCGCAGGTCTCACCCGTCGACACGCCCAGGGCCACGGCACTGCCCGGCGTCACCTGCTGGCCCGCCGCCGGGGTTTGGCCGATGACCGAGACCGCGGGCACCGTGCCGCTGCATCCCTCCGTGATCATGCCCGTGGTGAGCCGCGCGCCGGCGAGCGCCGTTTGCGCGGCGGTCAGCGTCATGCCGGCCACATCGGGCACGGTGGCCGGCGGGCCAACGGAGACGGCCAGCGCCACGGCAAAGCCGGGACTGACCGGCGTGCCGGACACAGGCGACTGGCTGCTGACTGAGCCGGGGGCGACGGTCGAACTGTAAACCTGTGTGATCGTGCCGAGCGCAAGCAATGCATTGGTGATGACCGTGTTTGCCGCAGGCAGCGTCATGCCCACCACGTAGGGCACGAACACCGGCCCTCTAGACACCTCCAGGTTCACCTCGGTGCCCGGCAAGACGCCCACGCCTGCAACGGGGTTCTGGCTGATGACGGAACCGGAGGCGACGCTCAGACTGTACATTTGTGTCACGGTGCCCAGCGCGAGCAGCGCGTTGGTGATGACCGTGTCCGCCGCAACCTGCGTCATGCCCACCACGTAGGGCACGGGCACAGGCTCCGGGCCCTGCGAGACCATCAGGGCCACGGCGGAGCCGGGATTCACCAGAACACCGGGTGTGGGGTTCTGGCTGATGACCGAACCGGATGCCACGGTCGCGCTGTACATTTGTGTCGCCGCACCGACCGTGAGCAGCGCATGGGTGATGACCGCGTCCGCGGCAACCTGCGTCATGCCCGCCACGTCGGGCACGATCACGGGTTGGGGGCCCTGTGAGACCACCAGCGCCACGGCCGAGCCGGGGCTTGTGGAGGTTCCCGCGGCGGGCGATTGGCCGATGACCGAGCCGGAGGGCACGGTTGAACTGTACGCCTGCGCGACGGTGCCGACCGTGAGGCCCGCGCCGAGAAGGGTTGCACCCGCCGCCGTTTGCGGCAGGCCCGTCACATTGGGCACGGTCACCGTCACGGGCTGCGGACCCTGCGAAAGCACCAGGGCCACCGGGGAGCCGGGGTTCACGGACGTTCCCGCTGCGGGCGACTGGCTGATGACCGAGTCGGAGGGCACGGTCGAACTGTACATCCGCGTGATGGTGCCGACCCTGAGCCCCGCGCCGACGATGGCCGTGTATGCCTCCTCCCGCGTCTGGCCCGCCACGTCGGGCACGGTCGCGGGCTGCGAGCCCAGTGACACGGTCAGGTCCACGGCGGAGCCCGGACTCACGAGTGCGCCGGGGGTGGGTGTCTGGCTGACGACCGAGCCGGGGATCACGATTGTGCTGTACGCCTGCGTGATGGCGCCGACCGCAAGGCCCGCGCCGATGATGGTCGTGAATGCCGCCGCCTGCGTTTGGGCCACCACGTTGGGCACGGTCACGCTTGTCGGATGCAGCGGGCACCCCGCAAGCACAAGGCACAGCGCCAACATCCCCGTCATCGTCAACAATGACGTTCTTTTCATGGTAAGACCTCACTTTCTGCGCGTCCCCGCGCCACATGTCCGGCACGGATGATGCCCCTTGCCGCATTCAAACCAAGGGAAACACCGCCCGCTGAGAATCCAGCACCTGCCAGCATTTTGATTCCACAATTCCCACGAAAGGCTGACCGTTTCCACCGGCCTCCACAATCGTTCGTGCCCCGAGGCTTTCTGATTTCGGTTCCACACCTGCCTCAATGCGTTTCGGAACCGCCAAAGGCACTATGGAGGACCCTTCCGCGTGTTGTTCCAATATACGCTTAAGCACTTGCCGTGCCAAATCGCCACGGGCAGATTCTTGGAATCATAAGGCATTATAATACAACTTGTTATATGCATTCTTGCTTGCCCTGCGGCAAAGGGGAGATGGACTCCGCACGGGAATTGTCCCAAAGCGGGACCCCTTTTCTTCCCAAAACGGGAATATGTCGGAAAATTGCGGCCCATCCGGTCCGCCAAGCGAACTCCCCCGGCGCAACACACCCTGCGTTGCATCGCAGTTCTCCACGACGGGCCGAATGCGCCCGCCCGACATGACAAGGTCCGTTTCCCCGCGGTTGCTGAAGGCCCAAGAAAGGGTCGAGATTCCGTTGGAGTCCGACGGTTCGACTGTATTAAGCTGCGTGGTGTCCGGCCGCACTTTGGATCGTTTGACAGGGAACGGCGACGCGATTAGAATTCGAGGATGTCCTCACGCAATAGGCGGGCATATCATGACCTTCAGGATGCTGCGAAATCTTGTCACGGTTGCACTGCTGCCCGTGCTGGCGTTTCTTCTGGCCGGGTGCGCGAAGCCACTGGTGACGGTTCCGGATGTTGCGGGCATGCCGCAGGCCGCGGCATCCGCCGCGATCACCGGCGCGGACCTTGCTGTCGGAACGGTCACACAGGCGTACAGTGCCACCGTCGCTCCGGGCAGCGTCCTCTCCCAGGTCCCGGCGGCGGGTGAAAGCGTCTCGCCGGGCACGCCGATCCTGCTCACCGTGTCGGAGGGTCCGCAGCCCGTGACTGTCCCCAACGCCGCCGGCCAGACGCAGGCCGAAGCGGTGACGGCAATCACCGAGGCCGGCCTTTCCGTCGGCGGGGTTACACGGCAGCACAGCGCCACGGTCCCGTGGGGTTGCGTCATCTCGCAAACGCCGGAGGCGGGCGCAAGCGTGGTTCCTGGAACGGCCGTCGCGCTGATTGTGTCGGACGGCCCGGAGGGTGCGGCCGAGGGAAGCATGTGGGGCGAAGCCACGGCGAACGCCGGCTGGTCGCCGCGAATCACCTCAGCGGCCGCGTTCGACGGCAAGTTGTGGGTCCTCGGCGGGAACGGGCCGCCGCCCGACGGCTGGACTGTTTGGAACGATGTATGGTGGTCGTACGACGGCGCGGCATGGCAGCAAGCCACGGCGAGTGCCGGGTGGTCGCCGCGAATGACCACGACAGCCGTGTTCGACAACAAACTGTGGATCCTCGGCGGTGCCGACGGGAACGCCCTGCGCTTCAACACGACTTTCTATAACGACGTGTGGTGGTCGTCCGACGGCGCGGCATGGCACCAGGCCACAGCGAACGCCGACTGGTCAGCCCGCGGCACCGCTGTGGCGGTGTTCGACGACAAGCTGTGGGTCCTCGGTGGTCTGGGTCCCAGTCTCTCCGCCAAGAATGACGTGTGGTGGTCGTCCGACGGCGCGACGTGGCACCAGGCCACGGCGAACGCCGACTGGTCTGCCCGCGGCGCCGCTGTGGCGGCGTTCAACGGCAAGCTGTGGGTCCTTGGCGGAATGCTGTCCGGCGGATCCTACCTCAAGAATGACGCCTGGTGGTCATCCGACGGAATCGCCTGGACCCGGGCCACAGCGCACGCCAATTGGCTGCCGCGCGGGGCCCACACGGCGGCGGTGTTCGACGACAAGTTGTGGGTTCTCGGCGGAATGTCCGACACCACCACCTCCATGAACGACGTGTGGTGGACCTCCGACGGCGCGGCGTGGCACCAAGCCACGGCGAACGCCGACTGGTCCGTCCGCGGGTTCCATGCGACGGCAGTTTTTGACAACGCGCTGTGGGTCCTCGGCGGAAGACAGACGCTCACGATCTCCACGGCCTACAACGACGTCTGGCACAGCGCGGGTTACGACCGGTGACATGGCAACGGACGGGCGGGGCCGTTTGCGCCGCCCATGGGGGAATGTGAAAAGAGCGGGCGCAACGCGACAGATTCAGTCCCGTGTTATGGAGTCCGCGCAACACGAAACCCGTTGAGGTAGTTGGCATCAGCCGGGGGGGGGCTGTTGCGGTACGCCGAACGGCAGAGCTCGATGAAGCTGTTCCAGGCGCCGCCTCGTTGCACCCGGTATGAGCCGGAGGCAGGCCCCGTCGGATTTGTCTGCGCGCCCCCCGAATAGGCTCCATACCAGTCCTGGCACCATTCCCACACGTTCCCGCTCATGTCGTAGAGACCCCACGCATTGGCCAACAACAACCCCACGTCGTGCGTCTCATTTCCACTGCTGTTGTAATACCACGCATAGTCGCCAATGGCAGTACTGTCCGGGTCATCCCCCCAATAGAACCGGGTCGTTGTCCCCGCGCGGCACCCGAATTCCCACTCCGCCTCCGTCGGAAGGCGGAACGTTGCCGACCCCTGGCTTGTTGCCGTAATGTGGGCATTCAGTGCTGTGACAAACGACTGGCAGTCATTCCAGGTGACCTGCTCCACGGGGCGGTTGTCCGTGTTCTCCCCGCCCACATTTGCGCCCTGGAAAAAGGAGGGGTTGCCGCCCATCACCGCCTTCCATTGCGCCTGGGTAACCGGGTACACGCCCATCCAGTACCCGCTCAGGGCCACCTGATGCTGCGGTCCCTCATCCGAGTTGCGTCCCTGCTCCGTGCTGGGGCTGCCCATCGTGAACGTCCAGCCCGGGATTGGCACCAGTTCCAACGGCACGCCTCCGGGAAGAGAGACGGTTGCGGGCGGCGGACCATCAGAGACGGTCAGCGCCACGTCCGTGCCAGGGCCCACGGCCGCGCCCGCAGCGGGGGTCTGGCTGATGACCAGTCCGTAGTCCGCGACGGCGCTGTGCGTCTGCGTGATGGCGCCCGCCGTGAGTCCCGCGCCGGTGATGGCGGTGAATGCCGCCGCCTGCGCCAGGCCGGTGACGTCGGGAACCGTCACGGGCGGGCCGTCAGAGACGATCAGCGTCACGACGGAACCGGGGCTCACCAGCGTGCCGGAAGTGGGCGTCTGGCTGATGACGTCGCCGGAGGCCACGGTCGCGCTGTACTCTCCCGTGATGACGCCCACCGTGAGGTCCGCGCCCACGATGGCCGCAGTCGCGGCCGACTCGTTCTGGCCCGTCACGTCAGGCACAGTCACCGGCTGCGGACCCTGTGAAACGGTCAGCGCCACGGCGGAGCCGGGGCTCACTGAAGTGCCCGCCTCGGGGGTCTGGTCGATGATCAAACCGGACGCCACCTCCGGGCTGTACGCGTATGTGACGATGCCCACCGTGAGATCCGCGCCGACGAGGGTGGTGGATGCCGCCGCTTGTGTTTTGCCGACCACATTGGGCACGGTCTTCGGGCGCACGCCCCCGGATATGGTCAGCGCCACGGCGGAGCCGGGGGCCGCCGACGTCCCCGCCGCGGGCGTCTGGCTAATGACGTCGCCGGACGCCACGGTGGTGCTGTACGCCTGCGTGATGGTGCCGACAGAGAGACCCGCACCGGTGATGGCGGCACCCGCCGCCGTCTGGGTCAGGCCGGCCACGTTGGGCACCGTTGCGGGCTGCGGGCCCTTGGAGACGGTAAGCGCCACGGCCGTGCCGGGACTGGCCATCGTGCCCGCCGTGGGCGACTGGCTGATGACCGATCCGGACGCCACCGTCGCGCTGTAGGCCTGCGTGATGACGCCCACCGTGAGTCCGCCGCCCACAATGGCTGTGCCCGCGGCCGACTGGGCCAGGCCCGCCACGTCGGGCACAATTACGGGCTGCGGCCCCTGGGACACGGTCAGCGCCACGGCCGTGCCGGCGTTCACCACTGCGCCCGCCGCGGGCAACTGGCTGATGATTTCGCCGGCCTCCACGGCCGCGCTGTACGCCGGCGTGATGACGCCCACCGTGAGACCGGCGCCGGTGATGGCAGTGGCCGCGTCCGACTGGGATTCGCCCGTCACATCGGGCACGGCCACGGACTGCGGACCCTTGGAGACGGTCAGCGCCACGGCCGTGCCGGGGTTCACCATGGTGCCGGACGCGGGCGACTGACTGATGACCAAACCGGAGGCCACCGTCGCGCTGTACGCCTGCGTGACGGTGCCCACCGTGAGACCCGCTCCGAGAAGGACCGTATTCGCCGTTGCCTGCACCTGGCCCACCAGGCCGGGCACGGCCACGGGCTGCGGGCCCTTGGAGACGGTCAGCGCCACGGCCGTGCCGGGACTCGCCGGCGTGCCGGCTGCGGGCGACTGGCTGATGACAGAGTCAACGGCCACGGTCGCGCTGTACGCCTGTGTGACGGCGCCCACCGTGAGCCCCGCGCCGGTGATGGCCGCGGATGC
>CAIXUF010000627.1 GCA_903922535.1 Candidatus Hydrogenedentota bacterium | reverse complement strand
GGTCCGCGCGGTCGATGATGATGGTGTTGGCGTTGGGGATGTCGATGCCGGACCCGATAATCGTCGTGCAGATCAGCACGTCAATCTCGCGGTTCACAAACGCCGCCATTACGTTCTCCAGCCCGTGCTTTTCCATCTGGCCGTGGCCCACGCCGATGCGCGCGCGGGGCAGCATCTTGTGCAGGAAGGTGTGCACCTTGCCGATGGTCTGCACGCGGTTGTGCAGGAAGAACACCTGGCCCTGGCGGGCCAGCTCGCGCTCGATGGCCTCGCGCACGAGGTTCTGCTCCCACGGCTCGATGCAGGTGTGAATGGGCAGGCGGTCATTGGGCGCGGTGTTGATCACGCTCATGTCGCGCACGCCGATCAGCGACATGTGCAGCGTGCGCGGGATGGGCGTGGCCGACATGGTCAGCACATCCACGTTGGTGCGCAGCCGCTTGAGCCGCTCCTTGTGCGCCACGCCGAAGCGCTGCTCCTCGTCGATGACGACCAGGCCCAGATCGCGGAAGCCCACGTCCTTCGACAGCAGCCGGTGCGTGCCGATGACGATGTCCACCGCGCCGTCGCGCAGTTTCGCGATCACTTCCTTCTGCGCGGCCGGGGTGCGGAAACGGTTGAGCACGTCCACCTTGATGGGGTAGTCCGCAAGACGCTCACGGAAGGTGTTGAAGTGCTGCTGCGCCAGCACGGTGGTGGGTGCGAGCAGGACCACCTGCTTGCCGTCCATGACCGCCTTGAACGCCCCGCGCAGCGCCACCTCGGTTTTGCCGTAGCCCACGTCGCCGCAAAGCAGCCGGTCCATGGGCTTGGCCGACTCCATGTCGCGCTTCATCTCGGCAATGGCGCGCGCCTGATCGGGCGTCTCCTCGTACTCGAAGGCGTCCTCGAACTCGTGCTGCCAGGGCGTGTCGGGGCTGTAGGCGTGGCCCCGCGCCGTCTCGCGCGACGCATAGAGCCGGATGAGCTGCTCCGTGAGCTCTCGCACGGCCTTCTTGACGCGCTCGCGCGTCTTGGCCCAGGTGGCGCCGCCCAGCCGGTCCACCTTGGGCAGCGATCCCTCGCCGCCCAGGTATTTCTGCAACTGGTCGATGTGCGTGACCGGCAGGTAGATGGTGTCGCCGCCCGCGTACTGGATGGCCATGAAATCGCCGGCCTTGCCGGGGAAACGGCGCAGCCCGCAGTAGCGGCCGATGCCGTGCGTCAGATGCACCACATAGTCGCCCGTTTTCAGATCGCTGAACTGGGTGATACCCGTTCCCGCCTCGAAACGACGGCGCTTGCGCCGCACGTAGTGCCTGCCGAACATCTCGCTTTCACTCAGCACCACCAGCCGGTCGGCGGGGGACACGAACCCGGCCCGCAACCGGCCCAGACCCACGTTCAGATCAAAGGCGTCCCGGCCCGGCATGTAGCCCTGCTCTTCCAGCAGTTCCAGGAGGCGTTTCCGCTCGCCCGTGTTCACGCAGTACAACTGCACCATGTTCTGGCTCAGTTCCCACTGGCGCATCTGAATCCAGAACTGGTCGATGTGTCCGCCGTAGTTCTCCACGGACTGGGTCTGCATCTTCAGAACAGCCGTGTCCTCCGCAGCACCGAGGACGGACTGCGACAGATCCAGCGAGGCGAACGCGCCGATGCGGTGCCGGGCCTGGGGCCAGTCCATGTAGTAGTCTTTTCCCTGTGCCTGCGAGGCGATGGCGGTCTCCGCCGCCTCCTGCACCGCGAGCGGCTCATCCACCACCACCAGTGTATTGGCCGGGAAATACTGGGTCAGCGGCGTGAGTTTGTGCTTCGCGCGCGCCGATTCGGAAAGCATGGCCTTTTCGGAGCGCGGCAGGATTTGCAGGTCGTCCGCCGAGTCAATGCTGCGCTGCGTCTCGGGCTCAAAACGCCGGATGGAATCGACGGCGTCGCCGAAGAATTCCACGCGGTAGGGCAGCTCGCTGGAGATGGGAAACACGTCAAGGATGCCGCCGCGCAGGCTGATCTCGCCGCGCTGCTCCACCATCACCTCGCGGACGTAGCCCATGCGCACCAGCTTTTCGAGCAGCCCGTGCAGGTCACACTCAATGCCGACCTTAAGCGTAATCGTGTCCCCGCGCAGGCGGGCCGGCTCCACCACGTATTGCAGCAGCGCGCGCACGGGGCACACCACGGCCATGCGCCGTCCGTCGTCAAAGGCCGCCATCACCCGTTTGAGCGTGTTCATCCGCTCCGCAACGATGTCGTCGGCCGGGCTCATGGTGTCTGTCGGCAGCACCTCCCATGCGGGAAAGAGCGCGCAGCGGTCCTCGCCCAGGAAGGTCGAAAGGTCGTCATAAACCGCCTCCGACTCCATGCGTCCCGGCGTCACCACCAGCAGCGGCAGGGCCAGCGCATCGGCGGTCTGCGCCATGATCAGGCTCTTGCATGAACCCCACGCCCCAGCCACGGCCCCCCGGTGGCCCTTGGCGCGCAGCGCGGCCACCACTTTGTCAATCAGCGCCAGTTTCGGAAGTTGTATTGCCATGAGTCCTTTCCAGAAAGCGCAAACAAATACGGCAACGCCGCCGGGACGCTCCCTGGAGGGGAGAAACCCGGCGGAATGAATAACGTTTGAAAGCTGGACAGATTATACTTTTGTCAGCATCGCGGTGGAAACCGGCTACCGCCACTGCACCGGCGCGGGCTTTCGGTCCGGCCACTGGCTAAACGCGAATTTCGAGTAGCCGATGGCCATGCCGCCATAAACGCGGTGCCCTTTCGGCATGCCCGCCAGTGCCGGGAACCGCACGCCGCGGGCGCAGGCCGCGACCACAAAACCGGTGTAGAAACTGGCCAAGCCGAGGGCTTCACACATCAGTGTTGCGTTTTGCACGGCCAGCTGTGCGCTCTGGTCGGGCTTCCTTATGGTGGGATCGGCGTGAAAGAGCAGAACACACGGCGCACCGCGCAGCACCTTGTCATCGCCGTCCAGGGCCGCCTGGGCCACCGACTCGAAGCTCCCCACCATTCCCCAAGCGCTCTTTACCCCGTTCGAATCCAGCAACCCAAAAAGTTTCCGCTTCACGGGATTCCGCAAGGCTTTTGCTGTCTGCCCGAGAAATGCCGCCGTCATATCAACCATCTGCCCCAGTTCGGCGCTGTCCTGAACGACAATGTACTGCGTGCCCTGGTCATTGTGCGCCGTGGGGGCCAGCCGCGCGGCCTCGATGATCTTTTCGAGCAGTTCTTTCGGCACGGGCTTCTTTTGAAACACCCGCGCCGAACGACGCACGCGCAACAGTTCCATGAGCGCGTCCGGTCCGGGAAGCAGCTCTTTGTTTATGGGCAACACGGTGCCCGACGGGAAATCCGAATGGTCTATGGCGCCTGACGCGCACAGGGCGACGCAATGGCCGCAGGCGATGCAGAATTCCGCCCGAACCACGTCCGGAGCTTTTCCCTTCTCTTCAACGGCAAAAACCTCCGCGGGGCATTCCTCCACGCAGGCGTTGCAGTGTTTGCAGCGGGCAGGGTTTATGGTGATATTCAGCATGTTGTCTCCAGCTTTTTGCGTCTTATTTCTGGGGTTCAAGAGGACTTTAACGTTCGGTAAATGGTCTTGAGCAGGCGGTTGTCCTTGTCGCCGTGGTACTCCCAGAACATAGCCCCCGCCAGACCCCGCTGCCGTGCATACGTGCACTTGGCCGCAACGGATTCTTCATCGTCATACGTAACGAATGTCTTCTTGTCCGCGTTCCACAGGTACGGAGCCTGCGCTTTCGCATCCCAATGGCGGACATAGCCGTTCTTGCCGATGTACCCGTCCACCAACTTGGCATAGGACGCACCGAAGGCTTTCGACGCCTTGTTGTTTACCGGCGCAAAGAGTCCCGATTTCGTAGCGTCCACCCCGCCTTCCCAGCCCTTGCCGTAGAATGCGCAGCCCAGCACGATTTTGCCCGGAGGAATCCCGACGGTTATGTGGTTTTCCACCGCTCCCACGGTCGAAGCGCCGCCGTTCTTGTCGCCAGGCGACTGCCACAGGTTGGTGTGGTGCCCCGTGAACTTCCCGCCAAAACCGCAGAAGTCGTAGGTCATGATGTTGACGTAGTCAACGTACCGCACGAATTCCCCCGGCTCGGTCCTGACCAGGTAGAGCTTGAACGCACCCGTGGCAATGGTCAATTGGAGACGCTGCCCCTCCCGCTCCCTGTTCATGTGCGCGCGCAGGTCCCGAAGCAGCAGCGTGAAGTTCGTCCTGTCCTCAGGACGGAAGACATTTCCAGCCCCTTTGTTTCCCGGATACTCCCAGTCAATGTCCAGCCCGTCAAGCTTGTGCGCCCTCACAAGGGCAAGGGCGCTTTCGCAAAACAGTTCTCGCGACTGCGGCGTGAGCGCCGCGTTGGAAAAGTATTTGGACCAGCCCCATCCGCCGACCGACAGCAGAATCCTCAACTGCGGGTTCTTCCGCTTGAGCGCCGCCAGCTTGTCCAGATTGGCCGCGTCCTTGCCGCTTTCGAGTTGAACCATGCCGTCTTCATGCACGTTGGCAAAGGCATAGCAGACATGGGTGAGCAGTTCGACCGGCATGTCCGGAGCCACCTCTCCCCCATAAAAATACGCCATGACGACCTTCCTGTCCGACGCCGGTCTCTCGTGAAGCGTGGCGCACCCCGACAGAAAAAGGGCGATGGCGGCAATGGTCGGCAGCGTCTTTTTCATGGCCTCATCTCCGCCGGAAGTGGAGACACGGAACACCGCAGGATTAACGCGGCCTACCCGCGGTCGATCAGCGCCTCGCGCTCGGGACCAACCGACACGTAGCGGATCGGGCAGTCGATCAATTCCTCGATCTTCTCGACATAGGCCCGCGCCGCGTCGGGCAGGTCGGAAAACTTGCGCACGCCGCAGATGTCCTCGCTCCAGCCCGGCAGCTCCACATACACCGGCTTGGCCTCTTCCAGCACCGGATTGAGCGGGAACCGGTCGAATTTCTCACCGTTCAACTCATACTGCGTGCATATCTTGAGCGTCTTCTGCCCGCTCAGGCTGTCCAGCTTGGTCAGCGCCACTTCCGTCGCGCCCTGCGCCCAGCAGCCGTAGCGGGTGGCCAGCGCGTCAAAATGGCCGATGGTGCGCGGACGCCCCGTGGCCGCGCCGTATTCCTTGGCCGACTGCCGCAGCGGGTCGGCCAGTTCCTTCTCCATCAGCGTCACAAAAGGCCCCTCGCCCACGCAGGTCGAAAAAGCCTTGACCACGGCAACAACCCGGTCCAGCTTGTGGCCGAACAGGCCGCCGCCGATGGGCGCGTAGGACGCCAATGTGCAGGAAGAGGTCGTGAAGGGATAGATACCGAAATTCAGGTCGCGCAGCGTGCCCAACTGGGCCTCAAACAGGACCTTCTTGCCGACCTTGGCACCCGCCTCAAGCAGCACCGACGTGTCGCAGATGAGGTCGCGCAGTTTGCCGCCCCAAGTCCCCGTCCATTCAAGCATCTGTGCGAAGGTAAACGCGTCTCCGTGCCCGTAGACCTTGTCCGCCTCCACCAGTTTCCAGTCGCAGATCTGCTCCAGCCGCGCGCGCAGCCGGGCAGG
>CAIXUF010000626.1 GCA_903922535.1 Candidatus Hydrogenedentota bacterium | reverse complement strand
GCTCTGTTTTCGCGCCTTGGGCCTTCCCGCGGGAGGGTTGGGTCCGCACGACGGGCACCCGCCGCCGGCCATCAACGAACCGCAGTTGGCACAGTATTTGGGTTTCCTCTCCGCCGCCGGCGGTGCCGATGGTGACTCCGCCGACGGCGTGGGAACAGAGGGAACTTCAGGGGTGGCAGGACCCGATTCGTTCGGCTCCGTTCGGCCAATTGGAGCTTTTCCCCGGTTTCCTGCCACCTCGTTTGGAGCCGGGGCTTCCTCGCTCGCCGTCGCGAACGGCTTGGATGGCGATTCAGCCCCGGCAGGTTTCGGCTTCTCCGCAGACTTGGCCATCTTGTAGGACGTGTTTACCTGGGGGGCTGTTATTTGGTCAGCGACCGCTGGCGTATCCGTGGGCTGTACTTCCCCCTGCATGTACATCCCCGCCAGCGAGTTCGGGAAGGCGGAGCGTAAGGCGTCGGCCTCAGCGCACTTGCAAATCATGCCCGCCTTGTTGACGTTCCAAACCGATATTCCTTTGTCGAACGCGGCCAAATCCGCCGTGCGATAGGTGGGAATTTTCCGGTCTGAACGGTGAACCCTCGCCCAACCACCCAAGAGTGTGCAATCGGGAGGCACGTAATCTCCCTCGACATCGCGGATTTCCTCGGTCGCGTTGTGCAGAACTTTCACCCCACTCTCCATTCCCTCATAAGCCTGGTGTGCTTCAGCGCGCTTGAGGAACGCCTGATGCGCCGTGATGAGGTTGAACTCTGGGCCATTCTTGGTGTCGTACCCGACGATATAGGCATCGCCCTCGCGTGGGTCAAGGCGCCGGGCTTTGCACAACATGACAAACCGCACGGCCTGCTCGTAGGTGCATAACTTTCCCTGCCGCGTAGGCTTGGCGAAGAAGCGCAGGACAACGCCCGGCGACAACGCAACCTGATTGTCATCGGTGCCCTGAAATGGCGTGTACCGGGTTTCCTGTTTCCATTCCGGCAACACGGTTCGGGAGAGGATTTCCTCCATTACGGATGGGGCTTCCGCCGCCGATTGTTGGCCCTGCTCGTACCCGTAGTCTTGCGCCTGTGTCATCGGTACATCTCTCTTTCATAAAAGTAACGTGTGACGGAAACCGGCTGGATCTGGTGATCGTGATAGCCGGGGAAAAGGTTATTCTCAACGCACCATTTGTAATCCGCGAGCATCTGCCGGTAGCGGTTTCTCCCAAGCTGGATCATGCTCTGGTGAGACTTGTAGACGGCGCAGACGAACGGTGCCGACTTCTCCACCGCGATGAAGTAGAAGGCGTCGTGAAGTTCCCCGTTGAGGCTGGTCGCGGCATCCAGATAGAACGATGCTTGGATGTCATACCCCATGTCGCCTATCTGCCGGGGGAACTCGTCGGGGCTGGCGTCCTCGCACGTCTTGAGGTCTGCGACGCGAAGCCCGGACTCGTCGTAGGCGTCCAGACGTGCCTTGCACAGGATTTCGGTAACGGGGTCGATCCAGACGATGCAGACCTCTTTCTTGCTGGCGTCGAGCAATTCCGTAGCCGCCCGGTTCTTCCGCACGCTGATTGCCATTGCCTGCGCCGTGGCCAACGACTCAGATGTCACAACCTCCATACCATGCAGATCGTCGCGGTATTTGCCTTTCGAATGCACACCGCAATACCACTTGCCGCCGGATGGCATGAGGCCTTGATTGCTGCATTTCTCCCCACTGCCCTTTATGCCCGCGCACTCGTCCGCGAAACAGTACCGAAACTTCAACTTGTCGGGCTCAAGGACGGCGGTATGCGTGACAGAGCCCATAATCATCGCGGGTGTAGGTGGCTGGGGGTTGTCGATTTCCCACCGGGCATGGGCGGCGCTGCGTGACATCTTCTTGAGCGTGCTGGCGTTGCAGGCGTCCCACGCGAAGTATTCGGCGGCGGGTACATCGTAGTAAATTCCGGGAGTTGGGATTGGACGCGGCTCGGAGAGTTGGGTTGTCACGTTTTCATCCTTCGAGAAATGACCGGCGGC
>CAIXUF010000625.1 GCA_903922535.1 Candidatus Hydrogenedentota bacterium | reverse complement strand
GGTCCTACCTCGGCATGGCGCTCAAGGAGGCGGGCCGTTCGGAGGAGGCGCTGGCGGCATTCCGCGCGTCGGTGGACCTGGACTATTCCACCTATCCTTGGTCCCATGTGAACATCGCCATGCTGCTGCTCGACCTCGGCCGTTACGGGGAGGCTGCGGACGCCGCGCTGCGCGCGATCGATCTGCTGCCCAACGACGCATGGGCCCACACGGTGCTGGCCAGCGCATATCTGGGTGCGGGACGCGTTGACGACGCGATCAAGGCGGCGGAGAAGGCCGTCTCGCTCGACCCCGGCGACCTGCGTTCCAAAATCGTGCTCGACAAGGCGCAGGCGGCAAAGTCCGGCGCGGCGGTCCCGCAATGAGGCGGTACGCAAGACGGGTGTTTTACGGAGTCCTTGTCCTCGTTTGGGTGGTGATGGTCGCGCTGGGCCTGGAGCTGTGGGAACGCGTTCAGTGGCAGCACATTATGAAGACCAATCCCTTTGCGCTGGCGCGTCAGAACAAAAGCGACTGGCCGGTGGCGGGTGGACAGGATGTTTTCTCGCCGGAACTGGAAGACGTCGCCGTACGGGACCGTTATCGCGGCGCGGGACAGTCCACGACGCCGCAGCCCGTTCCTGACAAGAAGGCCACGGCCGCCCGCCGCGCCGCCCACTTCATCCTGCTTGACGAATGGGAACGCTATGCATTCACAACCGCATTCCGCGCCAAAGTGGTGCTTGTGGACGGACGGGGCATGGTGGTCAAGGCCTACGCGGAGGTGAACTATCGCGGCGGCAAGACCCCGGCGGATTTTGTCGGCGCCGATGACGCCCGGCGCATTGCGGACGAACTGCCGTCGGTGGCGGCGGGAGCTCCGCCGGCGCTGATTGACAGTGCGGACGGATCCACCTGGTACTGCATGATCGCCTGCCCAAATCCCGGCCCCACGGGGGCGGACGTCAGCGCCGTGCCGCCCTATGCCCTGCTGTTCTGGCCCGACCCCGCAGCGCCCGCGCCCGACCCGAAGAACCTTTGGGAGCGGGATTTCTTCTCTTACCGCCCCCACGAACGGCGCGATGCCCTGCGCAATGTTCTTGGCGTTTCGGAGAAATTCGCCGTAAACAATGTGGGCCTGCGCGACGATGACGTGATCCTTCCCAAGCCAGCCGGCGTGTTTCGCGTGCTGTGCATGGGCGCCTCGACCACGGAGGAGGGACCCTCGAACGACCTGACCTACCCGAACATACTTGAATACCTGGCCAACAACAGGTTTGGCGGGCAGCATGTGGATGTGATCAACGCGGGCATCTCCGGAATGAATTCACTCAAGCACAAGATAAAACTGGCGGACTATCTTGCCCTGCAGCCCGACCTGATCATCACCTACATCGCGGTGAACGACATCTGCCACGACCTCTTTCCCATGTGGGTCAACAAAGACGCCTCCCCGTGGCAGAGACGCGCGCGGGAATCGCGCTTTGTCAACAACCACTTCAACGCGTGGCTTCTGCCCGGCGAGGCACGGATGGCCGAGGACATACGAAACGCGAAAATGTCCAGCATCCGCTTCATCATCGAACAGGCGCGCGCCGCAGGCGTGGAGACCGTGCTTTGCACCTTTGCCGCGCCTGCCCCCGAAAAACTAGACCGCACCGGGCGCGATTACATGGACTGCTACACCCAGCTCGAATGGGGCGGCCGCTACGTCACCTTCTCCTCCTACCTGCGTGTGCTGGCGCTGTTCAACCGCGAACTCGCGGCGCTTGGCCGCGAGACAGGCGTTCCGGTGATCGATGTCGCCGCGGAATTGCGCGGCGGCACCGATGTTTTTGGCGACATCTGCCACATGAAGAACCGCGGCATCGAGACCAAGGCGCGGCTTGTGTTTGACCGTCTCAGCCCCCTCCTTGAGGACAGGCTCCGCCAGCGCGGCCTGCTGCCATAGCATTTGCGCGCCAAAAGGGATTGCCAGCCGTCGCGCTTCACCGCGTTGTTTCGGCACAGGAGCCCTGGCTGTGAATGGGCGGCTGTGTGCCCTCTTGCCGATCCCGGCTTGACCAAACCGCCCCCAAACCGCTAAAATCAAATTAATCGGGGAGGCCCGCCGCAGGACGGGTGCCGGATGGTGATGAAGTTCGGTGGACAACCGTGCAGGAGTTGGTCATTCTGTGGACAGTAACAAGCGAGTCATATTTAGTGTTGTTGGCGTGGTCTTGCTCTTGGCCGCTTTCGTCGGCGGACCCAAAGCCATTTCCGCGTATCGCGCCAATGCGGCCGCCGGCGGCAAAACCGCCGCCGCGCAGGCCCAGGAGCCCCTTTTGCCGCCCCTGCTCAAAGAGGCCGACATGATCGGCTCCATCTGGAACGTCACGATACAGGGGTTCACGCTGAAGGTCAGCTTCAACGCAAACGGACAGGCTGTTGCGGGTTCCGACAGCATGATGGTCCGCCAGTTGGCGAAGGCAAAGTACGGCGTGGATTCACTCCCCGGAAAATGGCATATCGAAGGGCCAAAACTTATTCTCAATACCAGCTTTGACGGCAAGGAATACACGACGGAACTGATCATCAGCGGCACCAAACTTGTCTCCAAACAGGGAGTGCCGATTGTCCGCGTGAAATGAGCCGCGGACCGTCCGGAGGGCGGCGGCCGTAACGGCCGACGGTCTGCGGGGTATTAATGGACGCAATTGTCCATGAGCCGCATGTGTCGGCCGTTGGGTGAGCGTTGTTTTCGTTCCCTCAACTGAACATGGTAGACTTGCGGGAATTCTTTGGACGCAGCCCGGTGTTGTGCCCAATTGGTAAGGAAACCATCACGTTTTGTGAGGAGAACGCATCATGAAGCATGTGCACTGCGTGACCCGGCCGACCGTGTCTCGCGCCCAGACGAGCCTGAATTCAATCCTGAACATCGTCGGCACCGTGCTCAGTTCCGTCGGCGCGCTGTTGCTTACTGTTGCCCCCCTGCTCAGCAAGGGTTCGACCTGACCCCCCCTGGGTCGGCGGCGTTTCCATCTTTGATCATTGACAAAACCTGCTTCCGCCTGAAAGGTGGGAACAGGGGCGTGTACCAACGGGGACGCCGTCTGCACAACAAATCCAATGGGCATGCCTGTCATGCCCGCAGAGGAAAAACCGATGAAACATGTGAATTCTGTGACGCGTCCCGAAGTGTGTCGCGCCCAGTCGGGCATTAGCAGCGTTTTGGACATCGTTGGCACCGTGTTCAGCAGTATCGGTGCGTTGTTGCTCACCATCTCGCCAATCATCAGCAAGCTCGGCCGCTAGGCCGCGGGCCTGCCTTTGCCTTTGCGCATTCAAAGCGGGCCGCAAGGACTGCCCGTTTTGGGGTGTTGGCTCCTTTCCGGGGTGCCAAGTGTCACTTGGCGTTCTTCCATCGCCGCTCCGAACGGCGCGTCCAGAGCCACGTGCACAGAATGGGCAGTGTCGGCGTCGCGATTTCCTGTAGATTTCTTCGCAGCCTCAGTCACCCCGGCCATTGGCCTTTTCAGCATGCGTGCCCATTCTGTCAGGTCAAGTGTTCATCGCGGGGGGATTGCCGCGTCGGCGAGGGCCGGTGGTGTCAGAAATTGACCCGTTTCGTCCCTGCCCGTGTTACTATCTCTTCAGGACTTTATAAGCGGCAGACACACAGTCTATACTTCCCACACGTACAGGCTGGCCGTTAGGCGATGCCAAGAACAGACATTCGGGTTGTATGGCGTGAGATTCTTGGCGCTTTCACAGGATGAAGATTCCCGGCCGGACTTTTTCCAGAAAACGGTGGATCAGTTAGCAATGACCTTCTTTTGTGCGCAAGACGGAGCGAGGACGCGCTTCAACATTTCAGGGGGAGGACTGTAATGAAGCGCATTCGACTTTTCTTGGCGAGCGTGGGCGTGCGCACGAGGATGTACCCCCTCGTGGCCCCGCCGATGGGATTGCTTTCGCTGGCGGCCTATGTCAGGGCAAAACTGCCCGTTGACGTCATGATAGTCAACCAGCGCCTGGACAATTGGACGTCCGACGAACTGGTCAAACGCGCGGTGGACTTTGGAGCCGACGTGGTCGGATTCTCCTCCTTCACCACCGCCGCCCATGCGCTTCCCCTGCTTGCGGGAAAGACCCGGGCGGCGCTTCCCAATGCCTTGATTCTCATGGGGGGGCCGCACGCCTCGGCGGTCAACGGCAGGGTTCTTGTGGATACCTGTGCGGACGTGGTGGTTCCGGGCGAGGGTGAACAGGCGACCGAGATGATCCTTCAGGCCTGGGCCGGGGGGGGGCGGGATTTCGGCGGAATACCGGGCATTGTCTGGCGCAACGCCGCCGGTGAACTGGTGCAGAACCCGGGGATGCCGCCGCAGATCGACAATCTGGACGACATTCCCATGCCGGCCTACGACCTGATCGACCTGCCGCGCTATTGGAAGGTGCAGTCGACCGCGCCGGTCTACCGCCGCCGCTACGCGTCGCTTGTGACCAGCCGGGGCTGTCCCTATCAGTGCATCTGGTGCCACAAGATTTTCGGCAAGACCATCAGGATGCTCTCCCCCGGGCGTGTTGTCGATGAGCTGGAGCATCTTCAAAAGACCTACGGCATTGCCGATTTTGAATTCTGTGACGACAATTTCAATTTCAAACCCGGGCGCGTGCTCCAAATCTGCGAGATGTTGAAACAGCGCGGCGTGAAGACGCGAATTGCCTTTCCCAACGGACTTCGCGCGGACCTTCTCAGCAATGACGTGATTGACGCGATGGTGGGCGCGGGAATGTACCTGTGCAGTCTGGCGCTGGAAACCGGGTCGCCCCGCCTGCAGAAGTACACCTGCAAGGTCATGAACATCCCAAAGCTGCTTGAGCGCGCCGAATACATCACCTCAAAACGGGTGTACACCAACCTCTTCTGCATGATGGGTTTCCCGACGGAAACAGAGGAGGAGATAAGGATGACCATCGACGTCGCGTGCGGCTCGCCCTTCCACACGGCGTCCTTCTATACGGTGACGCCCTTTCCTGGAACGACCCTGCATGAAATTGTCCAGCGCGACCATCCGGAGAAGATCGCAAACATCCGGTATGACGACATGGACTTTTCGGGCATGCGCGTCAACCTGACGGACCTTCCCGACGAGAAACTGTTCTATTACCAGCGGCTCGCGCTGCGGCGGTTCTACATGAACCCCTTCAGGATCGCCCGGCTTGTCCGCAGCCACCCGCAGCCCTGGATGCTGCCCGCCTATATTCCGATATTTCTGTATCGCGCCACCAAGGGTGTGCTGTCGTCGCGTGCCCAGTCGCCGGGAGGCAATCCCGCACCCTGATTTATTCCGCCTCCAATAGGGCATCCTGGAGGATGGGACAAGACGAAATCAGTCGGCGGGACCCTTCCCGCCGTCCTCCCGAGGCTGCGGGTCTGTCGGGTGTCTTGCGCCCGGACTGTCCAAAACGCGCGCAGGGAAGGAAGAACCGGAGGTTGGCAGCCGGAAAGTGAACAACGGCTATTTTCGCGAGTGCGGGTGTTTGCGCACGCGCAGAGGCGCCCCTTCCACGGTGAATTCCCTGCACTTCAGACACCTGTCGGGCGCTTGTCCTGACAGAAACCGGCGCAAAAGGCCGCGATAGGCGCGGCCCTGAATGATATCCGGCAGTGCCTGGTCGTGCAGATTGCCCACCGTCAGCTCCGTGTGCCAGTCGTAGCAGCAGGGCGAGACGTCGCCGTTTGTGTAGAAATTCAGATTCCCCCGCCAGGGCTCCATGCACAGGGGCGACTCTCCGGGCTCTTCGGAAACGCCCAATGGCGGGCTTATCTTGATGTGTCCCGCAAACTCGCCCCACTCCTTCAAGACGGACTGAACTTTGTCGCGGTTCCCGGGATGTGCCAGAATCGAAAGCTTCACTTCCGTGCCGGGTCTCTTCGCCTTGACAAACGCCGCCACGTTTTCCCGCAGGACATCCAGGTCTATCCCGCGCATTTCCTCGGCGTTTTCCCTGTCGGCTTCAACGGAGACATTGAGCACCGACAGGCGGGTCTGCGCCAGGCGCCTCAACGTCTCCCCTTTCAGCAATGTGCCGTTGGTGAAGAGTATGGCGCGGCGCCCGCGGTCGGCAACGTATTCGATCATCTCGTGCAGCCGGGGATGGAGCAACGGCTCTCCCATGAGGCTGAAGGTTACGGTTTCCACCGATTTCGGGAGGCCGTCCACGAATTTGCAGAACAACTCCCACGACATGAGCGGTGGCCGGCGCCCCTCAAGGTCGAGCACACGCCAGCAGGTTTTGCAGCGCAGGTTGCAGCCAAAAGAGGGCTCAATCACAACCATGAGAATCCTGAAAATGCGCGGCACCCGCAGCACATAGCACGCCAGGTTTATGGCGAGAGCGCAGCACGTGGCCGGGCGCTGCATCTTTTCATACATCCAGTCCGCATGCACGGGGTCGTGATAAATGATGCGCGACGCGGCTGTGTAGGCGGCGCGCAGCATGCGCTCCGTCAATTTTCTCTGCTTCGTCACTAACTCATGTCTCCTTGGGGGGATTGAAAACAGACAGGGAGAGGAACACGGTGAATGCCGGCGTTTTGGGCAAGGCGCTGAACGCGCCACCCCATCACTCATGGTCACTTCCATTCGCTGCCTGACGGACAATGCATGGTACCATATTCACAGAGAGGTCCTATAACGCGTGTCGATGACGGATCAGGGAAAGTTGCCGATCTTGTGAGACGCAACCCATTGCAGGCAAAGGGAATGCGGCATTTCCATTATCCGGAGCTTTTTCGCGCCAAAAGGGGGCGGACGAAGGCAGGATCCGTCAAGCGTGTTGTATCCGCGCGGCGGTCTGTGGTCTACTAATTTCACGCAATATGGCACGCACAAAATCAGGCAACAAAAAGCCGCCCCCCCCCATCGGGGAGGCCGCGGCCCCCAAACCACGACGGCGAAGGCGCATCGTGGCGGGTGTTTGCACCGCCCTTGTTCTCGTGTGCATTGCCATTTACGGCCAGACGCTTTCGCACGGCTTCTTGAACTGTGACGATCCCGTGGCGGTTACAGACAACCGCCCCGTACAGGCAGGACTGAGCTGGGCCAATGTTGTCTGGGCGTTCACCAACAACCGCGCCACCTACATGATTCCAGTCATGTGGACAAGCCACATGATCGACTGCGAGTTGTACGGACTGCGCCCGTGGGGGCACCATCTTACCAGTCTCATCCTTCACGTTGTCATCTCGATTCTGATCTTCCTTGTGTTTGCGCGCATGACCCGCCGCCTGTGGCCAAGCGCGCTGATGGCGGCCCTTTTCGCCGTCCACCCCCTGCACGTGGAATCGGTGGCCTGGATAGCGGAACGCAAGGGCGTGCTCAGCATGCTGTTCTGGATGGCCACCCTGGGCGGCTATGCCTGGTACAGGCAGCGTCCCAATCCGGTGCGGTACGCGGCGGTGATGTTCCTTTTCGCCCTGGGCTTGATGTCCAAGCCCATGGTGGTGCCGCTGCCTTTCGTGCTGCTGCTGCTGGACTACTGGCCCCTGGACCAAATGGACCGCACCGGACCGCCAGCCGCCATGGCGCGCAGGGCGGTCTGGCTGGTCGTGGAGAAGATCCCGCTTTTTCTTCTGACAGCGCTTTTCTGCGTGATCACGTTCCTGAAGACGGAGCCGGGCGCCCGCGGTTTCAGCAAGGCAGTTCCCTTTATGGGGAGATGCGCCAATGCCACGGTGGCCTACGCGCTTTATCTGGTGAAGACCGCGTGGCCCTCGGGCCTGACCGTGTATTACCCGCTTCCGAACACGTATCCGGTGTGGCAGGTGGCCGGGTCGGCCCTTGTTCTGGCCGCCATCACGCTGTTCTGTCTTCGCCACGCCCTCCGGCGCCCCTATCTGATCGTCGGGTGGCTCTGGTATCTGGGAACCCTGGTGCCGACTATCGGGCTGGTGCAGGCCGGCGACTGGTCCCATGCGGATCGTTATACCTACACGCCCCACATCGGCATTTTCATCATGGTTGTCTGGGGCATGGCCGATCTGGCCGCGGCGCGGCACCTGCCTGGGCGCGTTGTGGGCGCGGTTTCAGGCGTGGTGCTTGTGCTGTTCACCGCCTGCTCGTGCGTCCAGGCCGGCTATTGGCGTGACAGCGAGACGCTTTTCCGCCATGCGCTGGCCGTGGGGGAGGAGAGCAGCTTTGCCCTGAACAGCCTGGGGCTGGTCGCCTTGGATCAGCGGCACTATGATGAAGCCGGGCCTTTGCTGACAAGGGCGTTGGATCTTGACCCGAAAAATGCCAGCGCCCTCAACAACATGGGCGTGCTGGCCCTGAACCAACGGCGCTTTGATGAGGCCAGGACGTATCTTGAGAGGGCGGTGGACCGGAACCCGGGAAATCCAAAGATCGTCAACAACGTCGGTCTGCTTGCCCTGGAGCAGGGGCGTTATGATGATGCCAGGACTTGGCTGACGAGATCGGTGACCATGGATCCGTTGGAGGTTGACACCCTCAACAACCTGGGGAAACTCGCCCTGGATGAGGGGCGTTATGACGAGGCCAGGCCATACCTGACGAAGGCGCTGGACCTGGACCCCAAAAGTGTTGACGCCCTCAACAACATGGGCCTGCTTTCTCTGGACCAGGGGCGCCATGATGAGGCCATGTCCTGGCTGACGAAGGCGCTGGACCTGGACCCGCGAAATGTCAACGCCCTCAACAACATGGGCACGCTCGCCCTCCGCCGGGAGCGCTATGACGAGGCCAGGACTTGTCTGACGAAGGCGCTGGCCCTGGACCCGGAATACGCCAACGCCCTCTACAACATGGGTGTGCTTGCCTTGGATCAAAAGCGTTATGATGAGGCCATACCCTGGCTGACAAAGGTATTGGACTTGAACCCGAAGAATGCCGTGGCACTCAACAACCTGGGCTGGTGTCTCATGAACCAGGGACAATACGAAAAGGCCCGGAAGCAATTCCAAAAAGCCCTCGAAATAGACCCGCAATACGCCAGGGCCATGTTTAACCTGGGTGACGCGCTGGCCAAGTTGGGCCACCGGGAAGAAGCCGCCGGATGTGTGAAGAGAGCCGCGGAAATGGAGAAGTCCAACCAATCCCGTGCGGCGGGCAAGCAATGAAAAATGGGAAAAAAACGTGCCAGCCGCACCGACTTTCTGCACAATGCAGGTGCCGGGTCAACAGCATTGGCACGCTTCTGGCAACATTCCCGCCAAGTATCAGCAAGTTTGGGTGTTGGCCGGAACAACACGGTGGCGTTGCAGGCGTCTTGTTCCTCCCCAAGTTGGGGACAGGGGCAGGGCGGGGATTCTGTCTGTCGCGAACGTATGCAAACCCCATGATTCCCACAGCCGCCCCCGTCCTGCAAAGTATCAATAGCGGAGTTGGGCGGTACAGTTTTCCATGAATCATGCTTTTCCGGAAAAAAAACATAGTGGGCCACATACGGGAGGCGCAAGGGGGGAGAACGGCATATATTGGTGGAACCAAAGGGTTTGCGCGGTGCGCATCTCCCCAATTTCACGGGAAACGTCAATCTTGACAGAATTCCCAGAAACGTGTACGATATTGTTGATGATAGACACTTGGAGCAGAGTGTCTGTTGGAGTCTGGGTCCGTTTAGTCAACGGGGAATATTTCCCTGTGGTTGACAGCGGGGTCGGGTATGTGGTCGTGAAAGGTTCTTGCACGCCGTGAGTGCAGTGAGGCAGATATATGGCATGTCTGGAAGTATCGATGGTGCCAACGTATTTTTATCTTCTACAGGACTCTCTAGCCAAACAAGGAGAAATCACATGAAAGCTAGGATGTTATGCGTCGGGATGGTTTGCGCGGCGCTAATAATGATGGCGTCGGCGGCTGGCGCTACACCTGCCTACCTGTACCAAAGTACCAACACGGCCAACCCCAGCAGTTGGAACAGCCTCCAAGAGGTTGCGGCGGACATGCAGCC
>CAIXUF010000624.1 GCA_903922535.1 Candidatus Hydrogenedentota bacterium | reverse complement strand
GTTCGCTCTGATCGCTTTCTTCGATGTTCTCCTGATCGTCGTGGTGAGCGTGTTCTGGTTCGAGGTTCCCTTGAGGGGAAGCATCCCGCTCCTCCTTTTCGCCACGGCGCTGTACCTGATGACCTCGCTTGGGGTGGGGCTTCTGATTTCAACCGTCAGCGAGACTCAGCAGCAGGCCGTGATGACTACGTTCTTCTTCTTCTTTCCTGCTGTTCTGCTGTCCGGTTTTGTGTTTCCGATTGCCAATATGCCGGGGGGGGTGCAATGGCTGACGTTCTTGAATCCCCTTCGATACTTCATGAAGATTGTCCGCGGCATATTCCTGAAAGGGATCGGGGTTGATGTGCTGTGGCCGGAATTTCTGGCGCTGGCGGTCATGGGCGTGTGCGTGTTGACGCTGGCTACGCGGCGATTCAAGAAGACGATGGCGTAGGGGCGTCGCGAATGGCGGATGGGGGGGGGGGACGGAAACATTCAACACACAACATTCAACGCTCAATGGAGAATGCGAAAAACGCATCGATTGAGGGAACCGACTTCCGGCGTTGAACGTTGAGGATTGAATGTTGTGTGTTGAGCGTTGAATATTCGGCGTTGTTATGCGGGGAGGACTGGAAATGAACCATACGAATCGCTTGTCTGTGACCGTCGTTGCGGTTTGGCTGTTTGCCGCCGGCCACGCGCCGGCCCAAGAAGCCGGCAGGGTGTTCACGCTGGCGGAATGCGTCAAGTTGGCCATGGCCAACAATCCGGCGGTAAAGGCCGCCGGCGCAGGCGTGGACATGGCGGAGGAGGCCGCGGGCGAAGCCTCGGCCTCGTACTACCCGCACCTCAGCGCCAATGCGGGCTACAGTCGCTGGGAACAACTGGCGTTTCTGCCCAGCGGTCTGCATCTGCCTCCAGGCACGAGTGATCTGATCGGGCCCACGGACGATCGGGTCGCCGGTCTCACCGCAGAATGGACTCTATTTGACAGCGGCGAACGGGGCGGGCGACGGAAGTCGGCACGGGCCGGCCGCATGGCAGCCGATCAGATCGAAAGACAGGTCCGGCAGGATGTGACCCTCGCTGTACATCAGGCGTACTACGAATGCGTGGCTGATATCGAATCCCGCGAAGTAGCGGAAAAAACATGGGTGCGGTCGAACGACCACCTGAAGCTGGCGCAGGACCGGATCAAGGCTGGCGCCGCGGCCCGGGCGGATGAATCCCGCGCCCAGGTGGAAGTGGCAAATGCGAAGCTCGGCGTGCTGAGAGCGGAAAGCAGGCTCCGCATCGCGCGGGGCAGCCTGAATACGGCCATCGGGCTGGCGGCGGAAACTCCCATTGAAGTGGCGACGCCAAATGAACCCGTAACGGAACCCGGCGACGTCAACATCGCTGCGGCTATGGATCAGGCGGTAACGAGCCGGCCTGACGTTGAGGCGGCGGCCCAGCGAGTGGAGGCGGCGCAGGGGGATTTGTCGTCACTCAAAGGCGCGCGGGGTCCCAAGGTCGTGGCGCAGGGCTCTTATGATCGCAGGCAAGGGGATCTGGCGGGACCCGATAACGAATGGCTGGCTGGAGTGGCGGTGGAACTGCCTCTATTCACCGGCTTTGAGTCCGCCCACCGGATCGGAAAGGCCGAAGCCGCGCTGTCGCGGGCGGAGGCTGAATTCCGGCAGCAGTCTCTGGCGGCGCGACAGGAGGTGTGGGTGGCGCATTCGATCAGGCTGGAGAGCTATCAGGCCGTCCAAGCCACGCTGACTCAGGTGGCCGATGCCAGGGAGAGTCTGCGGCTGGCGACCGAACGCTACAAAGCCGGCGCCGGCACCATGAATGAGCTTCTGGATGCCGAGACGGCGCTGGCTCGATCTGAGGCCACCCGGATTGAAGCCCAGAAGGATTACCATGTCGCCATCGCCGCCTTCAAGCGCGCGACGGGCACACTGGAGTCCCTGTAACGCGCAGGGCTATTCAATGAGTCTTCCCGCAATACCCGCCTATTGCCCTTGACAAAACTGAAGGAAAGGTGCTACGTTATCCAAAATAGGTAACACTATGAAACAAGACGTGTTGAGCCGTTTCAGCCTGTCCATGCCTGCCGGGTTGGTACACCAGCTGGATGGTATGGTGAAGGCGAAGGGCTGTGCGAACCGGTCCCAGGCTGTGGCCGATATGGTACGTGCGCATTTGGTTGAGCACTATGGGCTCAGGGGCGACCATGAGATCGCGGGCACCGTGACTCTGGTGTATGACCATCACAAGCGGAACATCCAGGCCCTGCTGACCGATATTCAACACGACCACGGCGCAGTGATCATCGCCACGCTGCACGTACACTTGGATCATCACAATTGCATGGAAGTGCTTGCGCTTCGCGGAAAAGCTGACGCGGTCAAGAAGGTGGCTGATCGCTTGATCGCCGCCAAGGGCGTCAAACACGGCAAATTGACCGTAACGACAACTGGAAGAGAGTTCGGGAAGTGATGGAGTGTGATGTGTCGGTGATGGCGTAGGGCCGGACCTTGTGTCCGCGCCCCAGGAGCGGCCTGAGACAAGCTCAGGCCCTACCTCATCGATAGGTAATTGCGTTTCGATAGGGGGTAGACCGTATGCACATTCCTGACGGTTATTTGGGTCCCGCGACGTGCGGGTTTTTTTACGCGGTGATGCTGCCGATCTGGGGTTTTGCTTCAAAGATCGTCGGCCGCACGCTTCGCGCGAAACAGGTGCCGTATTTAGCCATTGGCGCCGCGTTCACGTTCGTGATCATGATGTTCAACGTTCCGATCCC
>CAIXUF010000623.1 GCA_903922535.1 Candidatus Hydrogenedentota bacterium | reverse complement strand
TCCCGGCCTGCGCGAGGCCATTTCCCCGCTCGGCTTGGGGTAAACCCAAAATCCCTGTCCACGTAAATCCATACAGGCACAAAAGGTTAGCCATTTCGCAAATGCCTCCTGGAAAGCTTGACTGGGTCCGCGAAAATGCTTAGGGTATTTGGTGGTGTTTCGTTGCCGCAGTGCCTCTGGAGCGCCGCGTACCCGGGCTGTTTTAGAACATGAGAAGGAACAGGCTATGCGAACTGTCTTGTTTGCCGCAGTGTTGTGTGTGGGGATACTGTTTGTCGCGCATTCCGCGTGGGCCGCGCCCGGCGGTGCGGACGAGGCCGGATTTGTGTCCATGTTCAACGGGAAGGATCTGACCGGCTGGGAGGGCGACACCAAGCTGTGGTCAGTCAAGGACGGGGCCATTGTGGGGCAGACCGCGGAGGACAACCCGCTGAAGACAAACTCCTTCCTCATCTGGCGCGGGGGCAAGCCGGGCGATTTCATACTGCGTTTCTCCTTCCGCATTGAGAACCACAACTCGGGCGTTCAATACCGCAGCCACGAGATTGAGGGCGTCCCCTGGGGCATGGGCGGCTACCAGGCGGACATTCTCGGCGACGGCAGCCTCACGGGTATCCTGTACGAGGAGCGCGGCCGCGGCATTCTGGCGAAAGTGGGCGAACAGGTCGAGATCGATGCCGACGGCAAAATCAAGGTCAGCGGCAAGACGGGCGATGCGGACAAGCTCACCGCGGGCGTCAAACTGAAGGACTGGAACGACTACGAGATTCTCGCCATGGGCAATCTCCTCGTGCAGTTTGTCAACGGCCAGATGATGTGCCAGATCTCGGACGATCAGGCAGACAAGCGGGCGATGGATGGTTTGATTGGCCTGCAACTGCACGCGGGCCCGCCGATGAAGGTGGAGTTCAAGAATCTGCGCATCCAGGAAGTGAAGGCACCGGAGGCAGCGCCGGAAGCAAAGCCGGAAGCAAAGCCGGAAGCAAAGCCCTGATACTTTGTTTTCGACCGGTCCCCATGATACAAGAATTGGTTTAATTTGCCCGGCTCCGCGGGGAGTTCGGGTTGGGATTGGGTGGTTCAACCTCATTTAGTGAAGGAGCGGTCATGGATACCATAAAAGAAACCCAAGTGGAGCAGGCAGCCCGTGCGGCGTTGGAGGCGGGAGGCGGACTGTTTCGGCTGGCGCCGAACTGGGTGCCCCGCTCGTTCCTGCAGCCGGGACGGCGGCTGAAGCTGCATCCGGACGACTACTACGCGCTGGGCAAGCACCGGGGCGGCATCGACGAGCGCTGGTTCGGTTCAACGACGGCGGCGGACAACGAGGGCGCGCCGCCCGACGAGGGCCTGAGCTACGTCGTCTTCGAGGGAAAACGCTTCACGCTGCGCGATGCCGTGGCGGCGCTGGGCGCGGCGGTCATTGGCGAGTCCATCTGGAACAAGTACAAGCGGTGGCCGGTGTACAGCAAGTTCTTCGACAACATGGGCCCCATCCCCCACCACATGCACCAGAGCCAGGAGCAGGCGGCGCTGATCGGCCGGGACGGCAAGCCGGAATGCTACTATTTCCCGCCGCAACTCAATGCCATTGGCAACAACTTCCCGCACACCTACTTTGGCCTCGAGCCGGGCACGACGAAGGCCGACGTGCGCCGCTGTATCGAGAACTGGAACACGGGCGACAACGGCATCCTGGACCTCTCCAAAGCGTACCGGCTCAAGGTTGGCACGGGCTGGTGGGTCCCGCCCTGCACGCTGCACGCCCCGGGCTCGCTCGTCACCTACGAGCCGCAGTGGGGCAGCGACGTGTTCGGCATGTACCAGTCCCTCGTCGAGGGGCGCGATGTGCCCTGGAGCCTGCTGGTGAAGGACATGCCCGAGGACAAGCACCAGGACATCGACTTCATCGTGGACCAACTCGACTGGGAGATCAACCTCGACCCGAATTTCAAGGACAGCCACTATCTTGAGCCCGTCACCGATCCCGTCACCTCCGGAGACGGGTATGCGGACAAGTGGGTCACCTACGGCACGCCGCTGTTCACGTCCAAGGAGCTGACCCTCGCGCCGGGCGCGAAGATGACGCTGAAAGACAACGGGGCGTCGGGCGTGATCTGCATGCAGGGCCGCGGCCGCATCGGCGCGCTGCCGCTCGAATGCCCGAGCATGATCCGCTACGGCGAAATGACCGAGGACGAGGTGTTCATCACGGAGAAGG
>CAIXUF010000622.1 GCA_903922535.1 Candidatus Hydrogenedentota bacterium | reverse complement strand
TATGTCGGAGATCCGCCGCAGGAGGAAAAGCGCGTATTCAGGCGCTTCCAGCGGACGCGCCTGCCCTACGAAGCTCTTCGAGCGAAGAAGGGTGCCAGTGCCGCCCGAAAAGCAATTTCTTATCAATTGGTGATATTTTCCCTGCTATAGTCTAACCGCCTACTGTCTAACCAACCTGAAAGATACAACCGGTGGAGGTATATATGAATATGCATACACGGATATTTCGTTCGCCCGACACTGATTATTATAGTGCGGAAATATTGACCGCGCCCGACACACATTCCGACGCGTATTTTGCCGAACTTGTGCAAAACGGGTTTAACGGCATTTGGCTTCACGCCCGGCTTCGGGACATCACCCGGACGACTGTGTTCCCGGAACTCGGCCCGGAAGCCCCCCGCTATCAGGAACGGCTTGGCATGCTCTGCCGCCGGGCCGCCGACCACGGCGTGCGTGTTTTTCTGTATTTCACCGAACCCCTCTGTTTTCCCAGGAACGATCCGTTCTGGCAGGCGCATCCCGATGTCAAAGGCATCCCGGGTGGCTCTGGAATGGACAACTGGCCCGAAACGTTCGCCATGTGTTCGTCGCACCCGGACGTACGCACGTTTCTGCACGACGGCATGGCCGGCCTGTTCCGGGCCTGCCCGGCGCTGGGCGGCGTCATCCTGATCACCCGCTCGGAGCACCACTCCCACTGCTATGCGCACACGAAAACACCGGATTGCCCCCGCTGTCGAACGCGCACCCTGCCGGAGGTCGTGGCGGAAGTGATCAACACTATTTCCCGCGGAGTGCATGCCGCCGCACCACAGGCGGAGGTAATCGCCTGGAACTGGAGCTGGGGCCAGACACACGAGCCGGCCATCATCGACCGGTTGGACCCGGATGTGATCGTCATGGTGGATTTCGAGCGCGGCGGCTGGAAAACAATCCGCGGCACGCTCCGCTTTATTGACGAATACTCGCTGTCCTACATCGGGCCTTCCGAGCAGTTCATGAAACTGTACGAGTATTGTCACAAGGCCAAGCGCAAGGTTTTCGCAAAGCTCCAAATCGGCACCACGCATGAAATCGCGACGGTCATCAACCTGCCACTGATCCCCAACCTGCTGACCAAGACCCGCTGGCTGTCCACGCACGCCATCGCAGGTTTCCTGGGAACCTGGAACTTCGGCAATCGTTTTTCACTCAACACTTTCGCTTTCAACCGGTTTTTGACCGACAAGACCCTGATGGCCCTGACGGACGATGATGTGCTGACCACGGTTGCCCGGGATTACTTCGGCTCCGATGTCGATGCAAACACCATCGTCGCGGCGTGGCGGCAATTTGTGATGGCCTTTGACCGCTACCCATTTCACCAACTTTTTATTTATTTCAGTCCCGTGAATTATGCGCCGGCGTATCCGCTGCCGCGTCCGGACGATCCCGAGCGCCCCATGCAATGGACATGGATTCCCCTGAAAAAGCCATATGGCACCAAGCTGATCGATTCGATTGACACGGTCTGGGGAAAAACCGGTTACACGCTTGAGGACATACGCGACACGTTCGGCGAAATGGCCGAGCTGTTTGAGCCGGGGCTAAAGCAGTATGCCACGGCGCTGGAGAAATCGGTTAATCCGCGCGCGGCACGTGAGCTCAAGAACGCCCAGGTCATCCAGCATATTCTCGCCAGCGTGTACCACATCTACGCCGCGTACATCATCGCCCGGCATCAGCCCTTTGACGAAGCAACCTGGAAGGCGGTTGCCTGCCGGGAGCTTGAAAACCTTGAAGCTCTTCGCCCGCTACTCAAAGGCGAAACCGAGATCGGG
>CAIXUF010000621.1 GCA_903922535.1 Candidatus Hydrogenedentota bacterium | reverse complement strand
TTCGGCGGCCACAGACCGCCGGACCGGGTTTCTTATACAACAATTGTGCTGATGGACAAGTCCACTGGTGTCAACCCGGAGGCTCTGCCCGCGATGGCTGCGGTGGCGGAAGCGTCGAGGGTGAATGCCTCAGCCGCCGGCGGTCTGTCCAACTCGCGCGCCGTGTTGCAACTGGGGTGTCTCATTCTGGCCTATGTCGGGGTCTATCTGTGCCGCAAGAATTTCGCGGTCGCCGTGCCGCTGTTGCAGACCGCTTTTGGCACGGACAAGGCCCACGTCGGCGCGATTGAGAGTTACGCCACCGTGAGTTATGCTTTGGGGAAGCTTTTTTGGGGACCGAATGTGGTGGATCGGTTCGGCGGGCGGGTTTGCCTTTTTCTGCTGTTGGGGGGGGTGGCACTGTTCAGCGGGATGTCTGCCTTTGCCGTGACCCTGCCCATGTTCGGGTTTTGTTATGCGGCCAACCGCTTTTTCGGTTCTGGGGGCTGGGAAAGCATGATCAAGCTGGTGCCGGATTGGTTTCCCGCCCGGCACTTGGCCTTGGCCCTGGCTTTCTTGTCTTTGAGTTTTGTTTTCGGCGGAGTGTGCGCCCTGCTGCTGGCGGGCCAGGTGGCGGCCTTTTCGGGCAACAACTGGCGGGCGGTGATGGGGTTCCCCTCCTTGGTCCTGCTCGTGATCATCGGCCTTTCTTGGCTGGTCTTGTCCCGCGAACGTAAGTTGCCGGAGGCGGCTGCTCTCCGGAAATCCGAATGGTCTTGGCGGAGAATCCTGGAAATAGCTTACATCCCGCAGTTCTGGATTGTGTGCGGCCTTTCGTTCATTCTCACGATGACGCGCGAGACTTTCAACGTTTGGACGGTGGACTTCCTGAAGACCGATGGGGGTGGGCACCTGTCCACGCCCCTCGCCGCCCTCTTGTCCACACCCTTCGACGCCATGGGCGCGGCGGGCATCCTGCTCCTGGGCTGGATTATGGGCCTGCTGTCTCCCGCCCGGCGCAACTGGCTGCTCTTCGCCATCTTGGTCGGCGTGGCCGGCTTGATCTTCTTCCTGCCGGCGCTGGCACGCCTGCACTTGTGGATGGCGGTGACGGCCATTGGCTTGATCGGTTTCCTGTCCTATGGGCCCTATAGCTTGCTGGCGGGGGTGCTGGCTCTGGAAATTCGCGGCAAGGATTGGGTCGCCACGGTGGCCGGCTTGGTGGATGCCTCGGGCTACCTGGCTGGGATTGCGTCGGGCTACTGCTTCGGGCGCATTCTGGATCACGGCGGTTACACGCTGGGTTTCCATGCCTTGGGCCTCGTCACTTTGCTCGCCGCCTTGCTCTGCTTGGGACTCTCTCACCCCGGTCGCGATTCAAAATCCTGGGGACCGTCCAAGTGAATCCTCCCACATCCATGACACACGATCCACTCCTCTTCACCCCGGGACCGCTGACGACCAGCGAGACCGTCAAACACGCCATGCTGCACGATGCCGGTTCCTGGCACTCCGAGTTCAACGAGCGGGTGCGGTGGATCCGCCAACAGTTGCTGGCCATTGCCGAGCTGTCTCCCGCGGATGATTGGCAGGCCGTTCCCCTGCAAGGGAGCGGGACCAACGGCGTGGAAGCCGTGTTCGCCACCTGCGTTCCCCCGGCGGGCAAGGTCTGCGTCTTGGTGAATGGCGCTTACGGGGAGAGAATGGTCCAAATGCT
>CAIXUF010000620.1 GCA_903922535.1 Candidatus Hydrogenedentota bacterium | reverse complement strand
GCTGCCCGGTGTCACCCAGGGGGGAACCGTCCACGAGAACTGCCCGGCCGAAGCGGCCACCGCGCCCAGCCACGCGGTATCCGTGCCGTTGTCGTTCAGCATGACCGCCACCGCGCCGGTCACCCCGGTCTGGTTCCACGTGACGGTTTCGGTCTCGCCCTGAATCCACAGGTCGCCGCCGTTCGGCGAGGTCACCGTGAGCGGGGACGTTCCGGACGCGATGGTGAAGGCACTGTCGCTCAGGTCTTCCACCGCATTGTTGTCGCCGGAAATCAGGTGGATCTTGTACGCGTTGCCCGGCGTCACCCAGGTGGGAACGGTCCAGGAGAATTGTCCGGCCGAGGCCAGGGCCGCGCCAAGCCAGTCGACGTCCACACCGTTGTCACTCAGCAGCACGGCCACGAACCCCGTTACCCCCGTCTGGTCCCAGGTGATCACATGGTATTTGCCCCGGGTCCAGGTCTCCCCGCCGTTCGGGGAAGTGATGGCCAGCGACGTTCCTCCGGGTGAATTCGCACTGGATGCAATGGTAAACGTGGCGGCGCTCAGACTCGCAATGGCGTTGTTGTCGCCCGAAATCAGGTGAATCCTGTACACGTTGCCCGGCGTCAACGACGCCGGAATCGTCCACGAGAATTGTCCGGACGAGGCCGGGGCCGCGCCAAGCCACTGCGTGTCTGTGCCGTTCACGTTCAGAAGGACCGCCACCAGGCCGGTCACGCCGCTTGCATTCCAGGTGATGGTTTGCGTGTCCCCCTGCGTCCAGATCTCGCCGCCGTTCGGAGAGACGGCAGAAAGACTGCCGGTGCTCGGGCCTCCTGTGGACGCCAGCGCGACCGTCGCACCCGCAGGCACCGTGGTCGTCCAGGTGGCGCCTGAGAGCAATTGCCCCGGCGTGCCGGTGGTGGTGTTCGTGAGCAACTGGGGCGCGGCGCCGTTCACCGAGACGGAAATGTTGTCCATTGTCGCGGCGCTGGAATTCTTGACGACCACCTGATCATACCCATTGAAGACCGACTTTCCACCCGCCGTGGGCTGGCGCAGCACGGCATGCTGCAAGTGGCCGTTGTCCGGGATCAGCGCATCCACTTCGGCCTTGTTCCAATAGGCTGTCTTGAGGCAGCCCTCCGTGGCCGGGCCACCTTTCAGTTCGCCGATCAGCGGCGCGTTCACGGTACCGCCCAAGGCGCTGTTGTCGCCGGTGAGCACGGCGTTGTTCGTCGTGGCACCAGTCACGATCCCCGCGGGCGAGAAAGTCGGCGCGTTGTCCGAGAGGGCCGCGGCGCTCATGTTCGACACCACGGTGAGTCGGCCCTGATGCTCCGGCGCCGTCGAGGCGCCGTTCGCCGCCCGGACCGTTGCGGTGTTGGCCAACACCACCGAGCCGTGCAGCTTGACCATGCCCGGTGTGCCGCTGCCGGCACCGCCGCCCGCGCCGCCGTTGCCGCCCTTGCCGCCCGCGCCGCCCACACCGCCCACAGCGCCGGAGTACGGGCCGCTCGAACCGACGTACCAAGTGGTCGTCCCCCCAGGACCACCCGCACTGCCGGCAGCGCCAACACCGCCGCCTGCCCCGCTGCCCGGGTTGACACCCGGTCCCGGGTTTCCAGGTGCCGCCGCGCTGACATCCAACGTTGCGGCGGCCAAGCGAAGCAATCCCTTCGCGGCTAGCACGACCGCGCCCCCGCCCGATGCACCGGCCGCGCCGTTGCCGCCCGCGCCGCCTGCGGTGCCCGCGCCGCCGCCGCCCGCAGTGCCCGGACCATGGCCGGTGGCCGGGGTGCCTGCCGAGGCATTGTTGTACATCGAACCAGCCGTGCCCCCGATGCCTTGGCCCGTTCCACCGCCATCGCCGCCCGTGCGGGTTCCTGGATAGTTTGCGCCGACATTACCAACCCCGCTTCCGTTACCGGCACCGCCGCCGCCGCCGCCAGCACCGTTATAGTGAAGGTTACCGCTCCCGCCGCCCGCGCCACCGCCACCACCACCGCCATTGCCGCCCGCGCCACCGCCACCACCGCCGCCGCCCATGCCCCCACCGCCCCCGCCGCCCCCATTGCCGGCCGCAATCGCCAACGTGTCGGCTGCCGCCGTGAACGAGGCCGCAATGCCGTTTCCGCCGACATCGCCCGACACGCCATCACCCCCGTTCCCACCGGAGCCGCCGACGCCGCCAATGCCGCCGGCACCGCTGCGCCCGCTACCCGCGCTGCCGCCCGCGCCAATAGCGCCCACGGTCCCTGCCGCGCCGCCGGCGCCGGGATTGACCGCGGCCGCGCCGGCGCTTCCCAGAACGCCTGCGCAGCCGAAGCCCGGCATTCCCGGCGTGCCTGCGCCTGCACCGGCTGGCGCATTGCCGCCCGGGGCACCCCCAGTTCCGGCTGCGCCAGCCATGCCTGCCCCGCCTGCACCGCTGCTGGTACCAAAGACGCCACCCCCGCCGCCCCCGCCGCCACTGCCGGACAGACCGCCGGTACCGCCCGTGCCACTCGTACCGCCGGTGCCGCCCGCGCCACCCGTGCCGCCTGCGCCGCCGCCAAGCATCCCCGCAGGCACGGCAATGCCCGCACCCCAATACATGTCACCTGACGCCGCAATGGACAACGGGCGCGTGCCCGTCACACTCATCGTAACCCCGGACGCCACGCTCACATCCCTGAAGCGAAACACGCATATGCCGCCCTCGTCGGTGCCCGACGCGACGCCTGCACCATTCAAGGTCATGGTCATCGAGGAAGTGTCGACGGTGAGCGCGCCCGAATTGACCGTCAAATCCGCCGTGGCGCCGGTCGCGTCATAAATGGCCGGGGAAGACCCTTGAGATGTTCCCACGCCAAGCGGCACACCGCACACGCTGATGTTGCCCGCGGCGTCGGTCGCCGTCAGGCTGACTGTGTAGCTGCCCACGCCAACGGTCGCTCCCGCCAACGGCAACTGTGAAACCGTCACGGCGCTTCCAGAACAATTGTCCACCGCCTGCAATGACACCGCGAAATCGGGCACCGTGGCGTGGCCATCCCCATCGGCCGGGACATTTGCGCCTGCCGGACAGAAGGTGATGACCGGCGGGGTGGTGTCTACCACCTGAACCGTCCGCGTCAGCGCAGCGCTGTTGTTCGACGGGTCTTTCACGTCATAGCGCACCGTGTATGTCCCGGCGATGGCCGTGTCCACCGGGTTGGTGACCGCTATGTTTACAGTCAGATCGCCAGCGCAGTCGTTCGTCGCCGTCGCGCCCGCATCCGTATACAAAGTGCCGCACTTCAAGATGACCGCCGCCGAACCGTTGAGCGTGATGACCGGTGCCGTGATGTCCGTGACGGTCACCGTCCGCGTGACCTCGACGGTGCCATTGCCATTGCCGTCATTGACGTTGTAACGCACCGCATAGGTCCCGACTGTGTTCACGTTCACCGGATTGGTGACAACGATGCTGCCCGTCAGGTCACCCGCGCAGGAATCGCTGGCCGTCGCTCCCGCGTCTGTATACGTTCCCCTGCACGCCACGCTCACCGTGGCCGAACCGTTGAGCGTGATGACGGGCTTGGTTGTGTCGGACACGGTCACGGTGCGAGTCATCTGTGTCGCGCTGTTGCCGTTGCCGTCATTTGCGTTGTAGGTGACAGTGTAAACAGCGCCGAGCACGGCAGTGTGGACCGTGTCGCCGCCCCGCGTGACGACCAGGCCGGTGGCGCAGGGGTCACTGGCCGTGGCGCCCGCATCCGTGTAGGTGGTACCGCACTCAACCGTTATCGTGGCCGAACCGCTGAGCGTGATGACCGGCGCGATTGTGTCCGTTACGATCACGGCCCGCGTCACCTCGGTCGCGCTGTTGCCGTTTCCGTCATTCACGTTGTAGCGCACGGTGTAGGTGCCGGGCGTGTTCGCGTTCACCGGATTGGTGACGGTGATGCTGCCGGTCCGGTCGCCCGCGCAGGCGTCGCTGGCCGTCGCGCCCGCATCGCTGTAGGATGTGTGACATTCCACCGTGGCCGGGTTGGCCCCCAGCAGGGTGATGACCGGCGGGGTCGTGTCCACGACGTTGACCGTGCGGGTGACTTCGGGGGCGTTGTTGCCGCTGGCGTCGCTGACGTTGTAGCGGACCGTGTAGGTGCCCGGAGCGTTCACGTTCGGCGGGTTGCTGACGACGATGCTGCCGGTCAGGTCGGCCCCGCTGTCGTCCAGGGCGGTCGCGCCCGCATCGCTGTAGGAAGTGTGGCACTCGACCGTGACCGGATTGGCCCCCAGCAGTGTGATGGCCGGTTGGATGGTGTCCACCACATGGACCGTGCGCGTGACTTCCACGGCGCTGTTGCCGTTGCCGTCGTTCACGTTATAGCGCACGGTGTAGGTGCCCGGCGTGTTCACATCCACCAGGTTGGTGACAACGATGCTTCCGGTCCGATCCCCCGCGCAGGTGTCGTTGGCCGTTGCGCCCGCATCGTTGTAGGGCGAGCGGTATTCCACGGTGACCGGGTTGTCGCCCCGCAGCGTGATCACCGGCGGGGAACTGTCCACCACGTTGACGGTGCGTGTGACTTCGGCGGCGCTGTTGTTCCTGGTGTCTTTCACGTTGTAGCGCACGGTGTAGGCACCGGGCGTGTTCACATCGACCGGGTTCGTAACGGCGATGCTGCCGGTCAGATTACCCTCGGTGTCGTCACTGGCCGTCGCACCCGCATCCGTATACGACGTGTGGCATTCCACGGTGGCCGGACTGTCGCCCAGCAGTGTGATGACCGGCGGGGTGGTGTCGAGGCTGGCCGGGCTGCCTCGCCACAAGTCACCAAGAGCCGTGCTGTAGCCGCTGCAATCGTAGCCGGCACCGCCGAAGAGCCGCAGCACACCGGAGCCGTCCATCCAGGAGGCCGCCGCTGTGCGCGCGCCGGGCATGTTGGCCGGGTCGGGTGTCCCCGCCGCACCGCAGACGCCGGACTGGTTCATGACAGATGATCCCTTCACCCAGGTCCAGTCGCCCGTGAACGGGTCGTACATCCACAGGTCGTTGAGCGGGCCAAAACTCCCGGCGCTGTCATATCCGGTGCCGCCGAAAAGCCACAGCTTTTCCGAAGGGTCTGTCCATGAGACCGCGTTCAGGCGCGCGCCGGGCGTGTTGTCGGCCGCCGGTGTTCCGAGCGTGCCGTAGGTGCCCAATTGGTTTGTGGTCCTGGCACCCTTCATCCAGGTCCAGTAACCGGTCGCCGGGTCGTATTTCCACAAATCGTTGAGGTAGCCCAGACTCCCCGAAGCGGCGTAACCGTAGCCGCCGAAGGTCCACAGCACACCCGAAGCGTCTGTCCACGTCACCCCGGCGTGGCGCGCGCCGGGCGTGTTGGCCGCCGCAGGCGTACCAAGTGTGCCGTAGGTGCCCAATTGGCTGATGGTCGAGGCGCCCTTCATCCAGGTCCAGTTGCCCGTGGCGGGGTCGTATCGCCAGAGGTCGTTTAGGTACCCGTAACTGCCTGAGCTGGGGTAGCCCTGGCCGCTGAAGAGCCAGAACTTGCCCGAAGGGTCTTGCCACGAGACTGCGTTATAACGCGCTCCGGGCGTGTTGGCGGCGGCAGGCGTCCCGAGGGTGCCGTAGGTGCCCAATGGGTTGGTGGTCTTAGCGCCCTTCATCCAGGTCCAGTTGCCGGTGGCCGGATCGTATTGCCACAGATCATTGAAATAGCCTGCATTGTACCCGCCGAAAGTCCACAGCTTGCCCGAAGCGTCCGTCCAGGTCACCCCGGCATAGCGCGCACCGGGCGTGTTGGCCGCCGCAGGCGTCCCGAGCGTGCCGTAGGTGCCGGACTGGCCGGTGGTCGAGGGGCCCTTCATCCATGCCCAGTTGCCGGAGGCCGGATCGTATTTCCACAGGTCGTTGAGATAACCCGAGGTCCCCGTGCTGGCACAGCCTTGGCCGCTGAAAAGCCACAGCGCGCCGGAGCCGTCGGTCCAGGAGACCGCGTCACAGCGTGCGCCGGGGCTGTTGGCCGCCGCCGCCGTTCCGAGTGTGCCGTAACTCCCGCATTGGCTGATCGTCGAAGCGCCCCTCATCCAGGCCCAGTTGCCCGAAACCGGGTCAAACCGCCACAGGTCGTTGAGGTAGCCCACGGTCCCTGCCCCGTCGTAGCCGTTGCCGCCCAGCAGCCACAGCGCGCCCGAACCGTCCATCCAGGAAACCGCGCCATAGCGCGATCCGGGGGTGTTGGCGGCTGCGGGCGTTCCCAGTGTGCCGCAGGTCCCGTACTGGTCAATCGTCGAAGCGCCCTTCATCCAGGTCCAGTTCGCGGTGATCGGGTCGTATTTCCACAGATCGTTGAGGTATTCGCTTCCTGTGACCGCACAGCCAACGCCGCCGAACAGCCACAGCGCGCCCGAAGCATCGATCCACGAGACTGCGCGATAGTGCGAGCCGGGCCTGTTGCCCGTGCCGGGCGTCCCTTGCGTGCCGTAGCTTCCGGCTTGACCGGTTGTGGTGGAACCTCTTACAAAGGTCCAATTGCCGGAGGCAGGGTCGTATTTCCACAGGTCGTCGAGCTGCCCAGCCGCCCCCGAGGCGGCGTATCCGAAGCCGCCGAAGAGCCATAATGTGCCCGAAGGGGCGAACCACGACACCGCATAATCGCGCGCACCGGGCGTGTTGGTCGCCGCCGGGACGCCAACCGTGCCGTAGGTCCCCAATTGGTTGGTCGTCGAGGCGCCCTTCATCCAGGTCCAGTTGCCCGTGGCCGGGTC
>CAIXUF010000619.1 GCA_903922535.1 Candidatus Hydrogenedentota bacterium | reverse complement strand
TCCACGGGCGAGTGGCGGAATTGGCAGACGCGCTGGACTTAGGATCCAGTACCGCGAGGTGTGCGGGTTCGACCCCCGCCTCGCCCACCATTGGCGCATAACTTGTTGGAGCGGTTCCAGGCATCATGAGCGACAGCGAAAAGACGGACAATCAGGACGTGAACGAGGTTGCAACCGAAGAAGTGGCGGCGGAAACGCCGGCAGCGGAGGACGCGGCGGTCGAGGAGCATCACCACGACCATGATCACGCCCACGGCCATCACGGCCACCATCACGGCGAAGAGGAGAAGCCCTTCGCGTTCGAGCAGGATCCCGTATTCGACGTGGAATACAAGGGTGACTGCGCGTACGAGGTGAAGGTGACGGTGCCGGCGGCAAACCTCAAGAAGCAGTCGGACGAGATGCTCAAGCAACTCCAGGAAGAGGCGATGATTCCGGGCTTCCGCAAGGGCAAGGCCCCGATTAAGCTGGTGCAGAACAAGTTCAACAAGGCGGTGCGCACCGACGCCATCGACAAGCTGGTCGATGAGTCGTTCCACAAGCTGGTGAAGGACAAGGATCTGAAGCCCATCGGCGCGCCCAAGGCGGACGGGCTTGAAGACAAGGCCGCGCTGAAAGAGGGCGATGATCTTGCGTTCAGCCTGAGCTTTGAGGTTTCCCCGCGCTGCGAACTCGGGCCGTACCGCGGCATCGAGGTCGAACGCCCCGTTGTCAATATCAACGCCGCGGACATCGACGAGGTTCTTGAGCGGATGCGTGAGCGTCTGGCCATGTACGAAACCGTCGAAGAGGCGGCCCAGGACGGCGACCAGGTGCTCATCGATTTCGAGGGCAAGATTGACGGGGAGCCGTTCCAGGGCAACAGCTCGGAAAACTACCCCTATATCATGGGTTCGGCCCGTTTCCTGGGCGAGTTCGAAGCCGCCCTCATGGGCAAGAAAGCCGGTGAAACGGCGCAGGCCGATGTCACGTTCCCGGCGGACTGGCGCAACGCCGAGCTTGCCAACAAGACGGCGGCGTTTGAAATCAAGATCAACGAGGTCAAGCGCCGCGCGCTGCCAGAAATCAACGACGATTTTGCCAAGCAGGCCGGTCAGGAATCCCTTGAGGCGTGGCGCAAGGCTGTTGAGGAGCAGTTGCGGGCCGACACGGCCGAACAGTCCGACTCCTATGCGCGGAACAGCGCGATGGAGAAGGTTATCGCGGGCAGCACCTTTGAGATCCCCAAGACGCTGCTTGACTCGATGGCGCAGTCGGCCTATGAAGCCGCCCTGGAGCGGATGCGACGCCAGCGCATCGTGGTGGAATCGGAGGAGCAGGTGAAGGAGCTTCAGGACTCCGCCCGCGAGGATGCCATTCGCGAGATCAAGGAGTTTGTCATTCTGCGCGAGATTGCCGAGGCCGAGGGCATCGAGGTCGCCGACGAGGACTTTGAAGAGCACGCCGCCAGCCTGGCCACCAGCGCCGGTGTGGACAAGGAAATCGCCCTGGGCTATCTGCTCGGGGAGGAACAGCGCGGCCGCACGGAAACGAACATCCTGCACAAGAAGGTGTTCGACGTGATTCTTGAACACGCAACCATTGTCGAAAAGGAACTCAAGGACGAGGACCCCGCCGGGGCCGGTTCCGAGGGTGCCAAGGACGCCGAATAATCCATGGCTGATTTTTCCGGATTCCGCCACAGTGCAGGCGCGACTTTTGACGCGCCGCCCGTAGCCCCCAGCGCGGTGACCATTTACCAGCAGACGAGCCGCGGGGAGCGCGCCTACGACATCTATTCGCGCCTCCTTGAGGATCGTATCATCTTTCTCGGCTATCCCATCAACGACGATGTGGCCAACTACATCATCGCCCAGTTGCTTTATCTGGAGGCCGAGGACCCCGACAAGGACATCAATCTGTACATCAACTCGCCGGGCGGAAGCGTTACTTCCGGTTTGGCGATTTACGACACCATGCAGTTCATCCGGCCCGACATCACCACCATCTGCCTGGGCCAGGCGGCCAGCATGGCGGCCATTCTCATGGCCGCCGGGGCCAAGGGCAAGCGTTACGCCCTGCCCTATTCCCGCTTCCTGCTGCACCAGCTCATGGGCGGCGTGAAGGGCCAGGCCTCGGACATAGAGATTCAGGCGCGGGAAATCATCCGCATCGGCGAAATGATCGACGAAGTGCTGGTGAAGCATACCGGCCAGAGCGTCGAGGTCATTCGCCGCGACAGTGACCGCGATTTCTTCATGGACGCCCAGGAGGCCATGGATTACGGCCTGATTGATTCCGTCCTGACCCGCCATCCAGCCCTGCCGAAGTAGGTCCACCCCGCACCCGCGCATTCATTTCGGGAACCGGGGTGTCCTTTGGGGCATACATCCTCAGGGAATACTTGAATTATGGGCGCGGTTTCCCTTGCCAAAACAACCAATACCGGGCACAATATGTAGTAGAGGTTCTCCGGCGACCGCAAGGCGGTGGGGAAATTCTTGACAGATTGTGCATATATTGTTATATTACTTGGCGAAGCGCCCCTCTGTGCGGGCGTTTGTAAAGTAAATATTCGCCTTGGAGAATTAATCGGATGCCACCACATCAGCGTTCGCGCAACGATGTTCCGACCTGCTCGTTCTGCGGCAAGCGGCACGACGAGGTCAACAAGCTCATTGCCGGTCCGGACGTCAACATCTGCGATGAGTGCGTCCGGCTGTGCAACGAGATTGTTGCCGAGGACCGCGCCCGCAAGAAGGGTTCGCGGGCCACGCATGTGCCCACCCCCAAGGAAATCAAGGATTTCCTCGATCAGTACGTGGTGGGGCAGGACCAGGCCAAGCGGGTATTGGCGGTGGCGGTTCACAACCACTACAAGCGCCTGGCGACCGGCGCCGAAATTGACGGCGTGGAAATCCAGAAATCGAATGTGCTGCTCATCGGCCCGTCTGGCTGCGGCAAGACCCTGCTGGCCGAGAGCCTTGCCCGCATGCTCGACGTGCCCTTTGCCATAGTGGACGCCACCACGCTCACCGAGGCGGGCTATGTGGGCGACGATGTGGAGAACGTGGTGCTCAAGGTGCTCCAGGCCGCCGAGTTCGATGTGGCCCGCGCCGAGATGGGCATTGTGTACATTGACGAGGTGGACAAAATCGCCCGCAAAAGCGACAGCCCCTCCATCACGCGCGACGTGTCCGGCGAGGGTGTGCAGCAGGCCCTGCTGAAGATCCTGGAAGGGACCGTGGCCAGCGTGCCGCCGCAGGGCGGCCGCAAGCACCCGCAGCAGGAGTGCATCCAGGTCGACACGCGCAACATGCTTTTCCTGTGCGGCGGCGCGTTCAACGGGCTGGAGCAGATTATCCGCAAGCGCATCGGCACGAACCTTATCGGTTTCAACGCCGACATCAAGTCCAAGTCGGACCAGCGCATCGGCGAGATACTCGCGCAGGTCAAGCCGGAGGACCTGATCAAGTTTGGGCTCATCCCCGAGTTTGTGGGTCGCCTGCCGGTGGTGGCCACGCTCAATGACCTGTCGCGGGACGATTTGATACGAATCTTGATCGAGCCGAAGAACGCGCTCACGAAACAATATGAAAAGCTGTTCCAGATGGAGCGGGTCAAACTCGGCTTCCAGCCCGACACCATCGCGGCCATAGCCGACCGGGCCATCGAGCATGACACGGGGGCGCGCGGTTTGCGCGGCATCCTGGAGTCGGTCATGCTCAACCTGATGTATGAAATCCCGTCGCGCACCGATGTGCGCGAGTGCATCATCACATCAGGTGTCATTCTCAAGGGCGAGGAGCCGCTGATGGTCTATGAGCATGAACTGCGCGCCCGCGAGAACAACAGCGGCGCAAACTCCGCAAGCGCCTGATCCCTTCCGAAACCGGAATATCACACCCGCGCCCGGCCCGAAGCCGGGCGCCGCTGGATTATTATGACGCGCAAATCCGGACTGTTCATCCTGTCTCTTCTTGCGGCGGTGCTGCTGGGCGCGTGCTGCCCCGCAGGCAATCCGCCGGAAGCCAACGGCCTGTCGGTCACGCCGCGGCAGCTCACCTTTGAAGTGGTGCACGCCTGGCCCCACGATCCGGAGGCGTTTACCCAGGGCCTGCTTTGGCACGACGGCTTTCTCTACGAAAGCACGGGACTGAACGGCCACTCCTCCCTGCGCAGGGTCGCCCTGGAAACAGGTCAAGTGCTCCAAAGCAGAAAAGTGGACAACCAGTATTTCGCCGAGGGGCTCGCACTGGACGGGGAACGGCTTGTTCAGTTGACATGGCAGTCGCAGCACGCCTTTGTCTACAACCGGGACAGCTTTGATCCGCAGGAGGGGTTGGACTACCTGGGCGAGGGGTGGGGGCTGACCACGGACGGCAGGCGTTTCATCATGAGCGACGGCACCGCCAAACTCCGGTTCATGGATCTGTCCACCTTTTCCCCCGCCGGATCGGTCACGGTGACCGATCAGGGGCATCCCGTCGTCAGGCTCAACGAACTGGAGTATATCGACGGATTGGTCTATGCCAACATCTGGCAGACAGACCGTATTGCGCAGATAGATCCGGCCACCGGCGCGGTCGTTGCATGGATTGACCTCACGGGCCTGCTGAGCGCCGCGGACCGCGGCACCGCCTCGCCCGACGTGCTCAACGGGATTGCCTGGGACGCGGCGGGCAAGCGCCTGTTTGTCACCGGGAAGCGCTGGCCCAAGCTGTACGAAATCCGCATTGTCGAACGCGCCGCGCGTTGAGCGGCGCGAAAGCGTTCAGAGGACCGGTTCGCGGCTGTGCACGTGGCGAATGGCAAACTGAATCAGCTCAGCGGCGCTGGAAAAACGCAGTTTCTTGCGAATGTTGAACCGGTGCGTTTCCACGGTCTTGGCGCTGATGCCCAGCCGCTCGGAAATCTGCTGGGGCTGCATGCCCTCGCCCGCGAGCCGGAGCACCTCGTATTCGCGGGCGGACAGCCTGCCCACACCGGCACCGCCCGTTTTGTCGCCGTCATTCAGGCAGCGGCGCAAAATCGTCTGCGTCAGGGTCCCTGAGAGCACCAGCTCCCCCGCGGCGACACGGCGGACTGCATCGACGACCTGATCCGACGGCGTCCTCTTCATCAGGAATCCGGACGCCCCGGCCCGGATGGCGCGTTCGGCAAAGACCGTCTCCTCGTGCGTGGAGAAAATCAGAACCGCTGTCTGCGGCGCCTCCGCGCGTATCCGGCGTATCATGTCCATGCTTGACATCCCATGGTCCGACATGGAGATGTCCATGACCAGCACGTCGGGCGGTTCGGCCTGAATCAACCGCAGCGTCTCCTGGTGATCGCCCGCCTCGCAGCACACATTAAGGTCGGGTTCCTGATCGATGGTCTGCCGCACCCCCTGGCGAAGCAGCGGGTGATCGTCCACTATCATGATGCGTTTTTTGTTCATGACTGTTCTCGCAGTGTCAAAGGATGGGGGGTGCGGTCCGGGTGTGCCGCACTGCCGTAAAGGGAATCGCATTGAACAGAGGACCCCGTGATGTGTTGTTTCGGGTGGACACGGAATTGGCCGGACTTTTGGTCCAACCGGCCATGAACCGTGTCGTAGCTGGTGCAGCCCACGTTTTGCCTCCTAAATACCAACCACCCCGCCTGTGATGCATTGCACTGTTACCCACAGTCGCACCCAGTAGAATCATGGCATGATGGTTCAGGATGCACTGCGCAACGCGCTCAAAGGCCACACAATCAATTCCATCGCCTCCATTATACAGTAATCATTTCCATCAGCGCCAATATTCGTATTTTTCAATCTAACCGCCTTATGAACGCCTTTGCCCTTTACCTCTCAGCATAACGGAACACACGGGCATTTGCGGACAGTATGATCGTCCGCGGATGAATCACGTTGCGGTTCATTTTCCATGCGCGCCGCCTCGGCATGAATCTTGCATCTATTCACCCGTGGTCAGCACACACGAACAGAGCCTTGAGTTGAGATCAGCCTGAATGGGCACTGTTTGTGCGGCAAACGCCCGTTTTGGAGTCCGCGGCAATCCAGTCGACGGGTTACAGGCGGGTAGGATGGCGGTTGAAACATACCGCTTCGTAGGAGGTGGCCCGCAGGCGTGCGGTTCGCCTTCGGAGCGGTGTGCCATTTCTCGTGGCGGCAGCAACGATGGGAGTGCGAAGCATGAAAGAATACGCGAATATCTGGGGAAAACCGTGTCTTATCGGCGCGTTGACGGGCGCGGGCATCCTCCTTTTTCAACCCGGTGCATCGGCACAGGCCGCCGCCCCTGCCATCAGCGCGGGCGACACCGCCTGGATGCTCACGTCCATGGCGCTGGTGCTGTTCATGACCATTCCCGGCCTGGCACTGTTCTACGGCGGCCTGGTCCGCACCAAGAACGTGTTGTCCGTGCTGATGCAGTGCCTTGCCATCACCTGCATGGTCACGGTGATTTGGGCGCTGTTCGGCTACAGCATGAGTTTCAGTCCCACGGGCATGACCAAGGGATCGTCCGGCCTCCTCGCCTTTGTGGGGGCGATGGACATGACCTTCTGCCGGGGCATCACGATTGACCGGACCTATCAGACCATCCCGCTGGCGCTGCATTTCTGCTACCAGCTCACCTTTGCCATCATCACCCCGGCGCTCATCGTGGGCGCCTTTGCCGAGCGCATGAAGTTCTCCGCCATGCTGTTGTTCATGGCGTTGTGGTCGATACTGGTCTACAACCCGATTGCGCACATGGTGTGGGGCGGACCGGGCGCCTTCCTTGCCGACCGCAACGTGCTCGACTTCGCGGGCGGCATTGTGGTGCACCTCAATGCGGGCGTGGCTGCGCTGGTGTGCGCGCTCGTGCTCGGAAAGCGCCGCGGCTTCCCGGGGACCATGATGCCGCCGCACAGCCTGACGCTCACCGTGGTCGGAACGGGCATGCTCTGGGTGGGCTGGTTCGGGTTCAACGCGGGCAGCGCCATTGCGGCCAACGGCACGGCGGTCATGGCCATGATGGCCACCCAGTTGGCCGCGGCCACCGCGGGCATGACCTGGATGGCCATCGAATGGATCAAGCACGGCAAGCCCAGCGTGCTGGGCATCTGCTCGGGTGCCGTGGCCGGCCTGGCCACCATCACCCCCGCCTCGGGCTTTGTGGGCCCCATGGGGGCCATGGTCATCGGTTTGCTCGCGGGCGGCCTGTGCTTCTTTGCGGCAACCACGATGAAGCATTTCTTTGGCTATGACGACTCGCTCGACGCCTTTGGCGTGCACGGCGTGGGCGGCGTGATCGGCAGTTTGCTCACCGGCGTGTTCGCCGCCAAGGCTCTGGGCGGCTATTCCGTCAACGACCTGGGCATCGGGGCACAGGTGGGCGCGCAGGTTCTTGGCATTGCGGTTACCGCCGTATGGTCCGGCGTGATCTCCTGGCTGCTGCTCAAGGGCATTGACAGGGTTATCGGACTGCGCGTGAGCGCCTCCGACGAAACCGAGGGTCTCGACGTCACCCAGCACGACGAACAGGGCTACAACTTCAACGTGTAGCATCCCGGCACAAAGACGTTCTCTCTGACGCGGCGCGGGCTTTCCCGCGCCGCGATCTCTTTCCCATGACGGCCCCGGCAGAGAAATTGTTGACGTTACAGAGAATCTGGGGTAGTATTGGGCAACCGGGGAGTGTGGCAACCGTAAGGTGGTTAAACATGCCGTTGATCAAAAAGAACTTCCTTTGCCTGCTGACTCTCCTGTTGCTCCTTCCGGCCTGCGCAGCCCTGGCGGACACCTCGTTCCGATTCGCCGCGTTCGGGGACACGCGGGGCAACGATCCCACGACGAACACGGTCAATGATGTCGTCTTGGCCGAAATCCGCGATCAACTGCTGACAGAGAACATCGATCTGGTCCTGGTGGACGGCGACCTCACCTACATGGGCACGCAGCCGGAACTGGAACACTGGGCCAGTCTGTTCATGGATCCGCTGCTCCAGGCCGGTATACGCGTCTATCCCACCCGCGGCAACCACGACGGGTTCTTGAGCGCGTGGAATACAGTGTTTTCAGGCAACCGCGCCCTGCCCGCCAACGGCCCCAATGCTGCCTCCGAGGTGACCTACTCGGTGGCCCACAAGACCGCCCTTTTCGTGGCGCTGGACCGGCTGCAGTCCACGCTCGCCGTCAATCAGGCATGGCTCGATCCGGTGTTCGCCGCCAACACGCTGCCGCACGTGTTTGTGATGAACCATTACCCGGCCTACGCGGTGGTTCACACCGACTGCCTGGCTGAAAACCCCACCCTGCGTGACGCATTCTGGGACAGCATGGGCGCCGCCGGCTGCCGCGTCTATTTTTGCGGGCATGACCACCTGTACAACCGTGCCCGTGTGCAGGACAGCGCCGGCAACTGGATCTGCCAGTATCTCGTCGGGTCGGGCGGCGCGCCTCTGTACATCTGGACCGGCACCTACGCCGATCCGTCGGTCCAGGGGATCTTCAGTGTGGGAGACTACGGCTATTGCGTGGTCGATGTGCAGGGCGCGCAGGTCACGCTGGCCTTCAAGCAGCGCAGCCCCTCCCTGAGCACACCCTATGTCACGGTCGACACGTACACTTACCTCTCTCCTCTGGCCAAAGTGACCGCGGGCTTCAAAGCCGACAAAACCATCGGCGATCCCCCCATGACCGTGTACTTCACCGACACGACCTCGTCCAATGTCGAGGATGGCGTGGAATGGCAGTGGGACTTCGGCGACGGAAGCATCTCGACGGATCAGAATCCGTCCCATACTTACCTTGGGGTCGGAGACTACACGGTCTCACTTACGGTAACCACGGCCCACATGAAGGGCAGCAAGACACAGGCAAGCTATGTCCATGCCGGCACCATAAGAATGCCCGCTGTCGGCGTGGTCGCACTGATCGGGCTCTTCCTGGCCCTGCTCCTCGTCAGCACCCGCATCCTGAAGAGGCAGGCAGGAATGCCTGCCCCACATTCCCTGCCCTGACGCTCACGGGCACCCTATCTCTTATGGGACTGGACCGGGGTTTCCTTCACCGGACTGTTCCCGTCACAAGAAGGCGTATTTCACAGCAAAGGTTTCGCGCCCATTTTTCTCCTGCCACTTTTTCGACCGACGGGGTATTCATCATAAATGCCCAAACAAAGCCCCCCACCGGCTTGACATTGTCGGGGTGATCGGCCCAATATATTGGGGTCGCAATGTATTCAGCACCAGATGCAGGGGTTTCCCTGCGGTTTCTCAATAATCAACTGCGGACACACATCCCATGCAAATGATTCTTTTCGCCATCAAGAATGACTGGGCCGTGCTGCTGCCCATCCTGGCATGCTCCCTGCTCACGGTCGCCGTGTTTATCGAGCGGTGGTGGTTCTACCGCACCAACCGTCGCGACATTGTGGAGGTCATCCAGGTCCTGCAGAATGAACTGCACCGGGGCAATCTCGGCGGTGCGGCGCGGAGCTGCACGGAGGTGGGCGGGCTGCTGGGCGAGGTGGCCCAGATGGGCATCCGCACGCTTGCGGAACAGAAGGGCGACTTTGAGCGCCAGTTCGACATCACGGCCAACCTGGCCACGCGGCGTCTGGAACGGGGCCTGCCCGTGCTGGGCACGATTGCCACCATATCGCCCTACCTCGGCCTGTTTGGCACGGTGGTGCGCATTCTGCTGACCTTCGGCGAAATGGCCCAGGCCGGCGGCGGCGCGGCTGGTGGCGCGCCCCAGATCATGTCGGGCATCGGCTCCGCGCTGATCGCGACCGCGTTCGGTCTGGCCGTGGCCATCACCGCAGTGGCGATGAACAACTACTTTCACACGGTCGTGTCGCGGTGGGAGGAGGACTTCCAGCTTCTGAAGCTGCTGTTCCTGTCACAGGCTGAACGCCGTCCCGGCACGGCCGCCGGACCGCAGATGTCCCCGCAGCAGGCACCGAGACCGCGGCAGACCCCAGAGATATAAGGCAGGGCAATGCAGGTTTCCGCAGGAAAAAACCGCAAGAAGTTCGTGGACGAGATCAACATCACGCCCCTGACCGACGTGTTTCTTGTGCTGCTCATCATCATGATGGTGGTGGCGCCCATGCTCAAGACGGTGCGCGCCGACATCCACCCGCCGGACGTCAAGGGCGGGAACCCGCTGACCAAAGTGAAACTGCTGGTGGAAATCACCAAAGAGGGGCTTTACTTTGTTGACAGCGACCCGGTGACGACCATGCGGCTTGCCGAGATACTGACGGCCAAGTCCAGCCAGCCGGATGTGGAGAAATCGCTGGTCATCCGCGCCGACAAGTTTGCCAAGACCCGCTCGGTGATGAATGTGATGACAGCCGCCAGCAAGGCCGGATTCAAACAGACCACCATTGCCATTGAGGGCCTCCCGGAGAGCCGCGCGAAAGAGCTGACCGAAGGTTTGGAAAAGGTGAAGATGACCGGGGAGAGTGCCCCGCAATGAAATCCTCGCGCAGCGGCCAACTGGAAGAAATCAATATCACACCCCTCACGGACGTGTTTCTGGTGTTGTTGATCATCATGATGCTCGTCGCACCACTCATTGATCTCAAGGGGCTCGACATGGCCGTGCTCGACCTCGGCCCTTCGGTGAAAACGGACGAAGCCAAGCAGCTTCTGGTCCAGGTGACCGCTAACGGCGGATATCGTGTGGACGGCAAGGAAGTGGACCGGGACAGCCTGTCCAGCACTGTCAAGGAGCAGTCCGCCGCGAAACCGGACGGCGTCGTGATCGACGCCGATCCCGATTCCACCCATGAGGCCACCACCTTTGCCCTGGCCGCCGTGAACATGGCAGGCGTAAAGAATATCGGCATGACGGAGATGGAGCCGGACACCGGGGCGGATGAGGGCGGCGCGGCGAACGCGGCGGCACCGGAAGGCAAAAAACCGGCGGCGGCCAAGAAGCCCAAGTCGAAGAAGTGACGCGCACCGTTCGGATGGTGCAATAGGCACTGGATACCCGCCTGCGCGGGTATGACGAAGGGGTCGCTTGCGCGGGCATGACGGAAGGGCACCCTGCGCGGGCATGAGGGGGGATTGCCGATTGGGAAGCCGTCGCACGGGGGTGTAGAATCGCGGGTGTGACCATGGACTTGTTCATGGGGTGCGTTTCGTTTCGCCAATCCCTGTAAAGGATATCGCCCATGCTGCTGATCATTGCCCTTGCGGGTGTCCTTCATTTCAGTGTCCCGGCCGATGTTCCCGCCGCTTCTTCTGAAAAACCACTGGCGGTGATCTCGCTGTACAATCCAACACAGTGGGAGGGCGTCCTGCCGGTGGAGATTCCCACGGGACGCATCGCGTCGCCCGGCCAGATAGACTGGAGCAATGTCCACCTTCAGGCGGGTCAGGAGAACATTCCCTTTGCGCTTCGGGAAGGCCGCGCCCATTGGAAGGCCACGCTTGAGGCACCCCTGAAGGAAGCGCGCGCCGAGGATCTTCTGGTCTTTTCCTGTGCGGTCCCACCGGGCACCTGGCGCCGCATTGAAGTTCGGTCGGGAGCGGCCGAGTCACCGTCGGCGCTGGCCCGCGACGCAAAACGGATTGTCGTGTCCTATCCGTCGGCAAACGCCGTCTTTGATCCGTCCACGGGCGCACTGCTCGAATTCAATGCCCTCGGCGAGTCTGTTTTTAAGGCACCCTTCCTTCCTGTGGTGCACCGGCTTGGGGCGAAGGGATATGTGTTCTCCGGGGCCTTTGCCTCGGGCTACCAAACGCCCACCATCGAAATGGAGCTTGGCGATGCCCTGCCCGGTGTTGCACGCTTTGTGTCTTCCTCGTCCAATGCGGGGATGACGGAACTTCATTTTATGCTGGAGCCGTCGGCGGGGCCGGCCATGGCACTGACCTATCGCGTGCACGCATTCGGCATGCTGGAGATCGCCCTGGACGAGCGCCCGTGGACCGGCGCCAGCCCGTGGCTGGACCATGCGGTGCGGGCGCAACTCACCTGGGATGACGACGCCGGGGTGGCGTTGCCCACTCTGGAAAGCCGCATGCCCTTCTACGGATTCAAGGAATACACGGCGGCGACAAAGGAGGTCGCGCGCATCCATCGCGGCACTGCGGCGCATGTGCTCGAATTGGGCGACGAGTCCCTCAACGGCCGCCGTTTCTACCGCAGACTGGTCGCTGCGCCGGTGGAGAACGCGGCGAAGATGAAAGACCTGGCCGAGGGCATGGATGAAGGGTTTGTGGTCGAGATTGAGCCGGTTTGTGCGGCATTCACGCAAGGGCCGGTGGGGGTTGTCTCTGTGGATGCGGCCAATGCGGCGGCGGCAAAGATCGTTGTTGACGCACTGAAAGGCGCGGATGTTGCCGTTTCCGAAGCCTCCGACATCGCCCCCGCTTTCGTGGTGGAATTTGCACCGTCCGCGGAAGATGGTCTGCACAATGAGTACGGCGACGGGTTTTCGACAGCGCCTGGAGCCAAAGGCGGCGTGGTGGTGCGCGCGCACACACGGTTGGGTGGCTACAACGCAGCCCAGGCAATTGCGCATCATTTGCGGCGTTTTGGAAAGGGCGGCGGTTTTCCACTCATTGCGCGCACGCCCGTAGTGCAATTGCGTTCGGGGGGATTCGGCGGCGGCAATTTCGAGGGCGATTTCCCCTATGGCAACGAGGACGAATGGCGGCGCACCTTTGACGGCCTGCTCGACTCGGGCATGAACGTGTTTGGCTGCCTGGGCATGTGGGGCAACTGGAAAATGCCGGTCGCCTACAAGTACATGCCTGAACTGCATTCGGACGCGCCGGACGCGTATGACGAATCGTCGGGGGCCAGGTTTGCCGATCTCGATCAGCAGCGTGAACACGGGCTCCGGCTCATGCAGTATCTGCACGAACGGGGCGCGCAGGTGTGGCTGTGGATTCCCATCGGGTGCGTGCCCACGACCTACGCCAAGAGCCATCCGGAGGCCATGGCGCCAGGCAGTGACAAGATTCCCTGCCCCACCCATCCCGAATACGCGCGCTATGTGGACGCCTTTTTCAAGGAACTGCTCGAAACCTACCCCATCGACGGACTGTTCCTCATCCGCGACGACAACGGCGGCAAATGCACCTGCGACCGGTGCAAAGAGTACTACGCCAAATCACGGACGAAGGACCCCATTTGGGAACAGTATCTGACCATCTACGACCTTGTCCGAAAGAGTGGATTCAAAGGGGGCATGGCGGTCTATCCCTACAACGACATGTACAAGCCGGAAATGGACCCGCTGTTGCCGGAGGACCTGTACGTGGTGGGCCATGGCAGCGGCGCGGCCGTGCTTGCGCGCGACTACAACCACACCGCGCCCATGGGCGACACCTGGCTGGACAATCTCTACGCCAACTTCCGCGTCGCGCCGTCGCACCGCATGAAACGCCTGCTGGGCGAGCGCCCGAGTTTCTGGATCGGCGGCGCCTACTGCGGCACCGAATTGCCTTGGGAATCGGTGGGGTATTTTGGATGGGAGCCCACGGCGACGTCGAACTCGTTGCGCCATGCATGGGGCATGCGTGAATTTGGCGCCGCGGGCGCGCTGCCGTTTGTGCAGATGAACCGCGCCTATGAGCACCTGTGGGACATCAACGCGCTGCCCATGCTGCCGGCCAACTGGCTGAAGCTGTCGCAGGCGCAGCGGCAGGAAACCGTGAAGAATGGCACCGATACGGTGGAACAGTTGCGCGCGCGGCTTGCCGATCTGAAGAAGGCTGTCCCAGTTGAAGACCATGCCCGATGGTACGGTCACGTGGATCTCTTTGCGCCCTACATCGAATACCAACTGCACCGCCTCGACAGGTTCACGGCAATCTACGAGCGCATCCTCGCCAATCGGGACGCGCTGGACAAGCCCGAAGGATTGCCCAAAGAGGTGCGGGACGCTGTACTGGCCGATTACGCGGAGATGTATGCGTGGGCGGCCAAATATGGCGCGGCCATGCAAAACGCTCCCGGGGACATGCTGGCCAACTCCAAGTGGATGGTCAAGCCGTACCGCGAATTTATGGTCGGGTTTGATCAGTGGCTGGACAACCTGCTGGACCCGCATCAATTTGTTGGGACGGCACAGGTGGAAACACCACCAACCCTTCGTTGCGGCGAGCCGTTTACGTTGCGCGTGGAGATGCACAACCGGGGCGTGTGCCCGTGGGTGGCCGAGGCGGGACACAGCATGGAGTTTTCCGGGGTTGCGGCAAGTGTGGGGCTTCCGGCGCTATGGACTTTCACGGGAGATCCGATCGCCCCCGGCGACCGGCGTGTGCTGGAGTTCAAAGGTGTCGCCCCTGCGACACCAGGCGCGGGAGAGGTGTCGTTTGACTTTGTGACGCCCTTTCGCGTGCCTGAACAATTCATCAAAGGCACGGTGAAACTGGAGTGGAGATAGGACACGCCACGCTGTCCGTCAATGACGGAGGGGCAGGCGTGTCTATTTCCCGGCGCGTTCCAGCGCCTCTTCAAACAGGTCCACATCCTGCTGGAGCATGTCCGGATTGTCCTTGGTGAACACGCCCACGCAGACGGCATCGCCGGGACGGTAGGCCTGCGCGACGTATTCAAAGGCCTCGCGCGGATTATTGCGGCCGGCGGCCATCACCTTGTAGTGAATGGCCGGGGCGGGCAGTTGCTGGATGAGCGCGCACATGGCGTCACGATCCTCCGCGCCGTAATACTCTTCGTCCCCATAGTCCCGCGCCGCCTGAACGGTGCGGTCGCTCGGGTTGTAGTAGCAGGTCATGAAAAAATCGAGTTCCAGATGGTCCGCGGCCCACTGGATGGTGTCCGTCGTGTGGCCCGCGACCCCGGCGGCGATGCCCAAATCCTTGATGCGTTTGATGGCCTCGAAAATGTCCGCCGTGTCCCCGGCGGCCACGCGCTGGTCCATTTCGCCGCCGTGGAGGAAACAGGCCTTCGCCTTGCCCGCCCGTGCATTCTCAATGCCCAGGAAGAAGCCGCCTGTCAACGGACAGGTTTGGGCGATCCAGTCAATCTGTCCGCCCTCCAGCCGGTACTCGCGCAACGCCCGCAACACCAGTTCATCGGCCCGGCCCAGATGCGCGGTCACTCCCGCCGCCTCGGCCATGCGGTAGGCCTCCTTGATGCGCGCCATGGTGTACCAGTCGCGCATTTCCTCGTCGCGCTCGAAGGACTGGTGGGCAAACCCCGAAAAGGGGTTGCCGCCGATAATGAACCGGCTCACTTCGGCATTGCCCAGAAGCACGGTCTTGGGCCGGTGGTGTTTTTCGTCTTCAACAGGGGGCATGGTGTGTCTCCATACGGGCGCACTGGCCGCCCAAGTGTCTTCAACCTTGCGTGGATGAAACGTGCTGCCGGTGCAGCAGGAGAAGGCACATGGTCGCAACTGCCACAGGATATGCGCGTCTTCTCATGCTTTCGCGACCGAACAAATCTACTCTCCGGGCTTAATTGCATAGACCATCAGCGCATCACCGTGGCGAATGTACAAACGGCCGCCGGAGATGACGGGATGGGCCCAGTGGGGACCTTCCCCCTGGGGGATTTTGAATTTGCTGATGATTTCGTGGGCGGTTGGGGAGGGAGGAACGAGAGCAATCGTTCCCTTTTCACCATAGCAGTAAAGCATGCCGTCGGCGTAGGCCACGGAGCCCATGCCCACGCCGGTGGTCTCGTACATCACCTGGCCGCTCTTGGCCTCCAGGCATACCCACTTGCCGCGCGAACTGGAGCCGTAGATATACCCGTCGATGAAAATCAGACCCCCGTGAAGCGTGTTCAGGGTGGTGTCGGTCCAAGAGTGCGCCGCCGCACGGCCGTCCGGCGAAAGCGTGTACATCTGGCCGCCGTCGCGGTGGCCACTGGTGATGTAAAGCCAGTTGTCCTGGCAGACCGGCGCCACGGAATGGTTCGGGTCTTCCGCGGTGGTGTCGAAGGGCTGGCTCCAGACCAGCTTGCCGGTGTCGGCGTCCAGTCCCGCCACATTCCGCGCGGTGATTGTCACGAGCAGATTGAGGTCGTCCCGTTTGATCAGGATCGGCGAGCAGTAGGCCGGAAAGTCGCTGTAGCCCGTGCTGGTCCAGACGGTCGTGCCCGTTTGCTTGTCCAGGGCCACCAGCGCGGCGTCCTTGCCGCCCGGCGTGCAGAGGACGGTTTCCTTGTGGATGAACGGGGCCTCGGCGAATCCGCAGCGGGGCGACACGCCGCCATTCTCCTTGGCCAGTTCCCGCGACCACAGGATCGCGCCGGTCTTTGCGTCGAGACAGAGCAGCGCACCCATTCCGCTCCACGCATACAACCGGCCGCCATCGACCGTGGGGGTGCTCCGGGTGCCGGCGTAGGACTGGTCGTCAAACTCGGCACCGTAATTCGTCTGCCACAGCAGTTTGCCCGCGTTGTCGAAGGCGGAGAGCGTGCCTTCTTTCTTGTCGCCGATGATGCCGGTGGCATAGACCGTGCCCTCCGAGACCGCCACCGAAGAGAAGCCCAGTCCGAGCCCTTGAACACTCCACAGCAGTTTCGGTCCCTCGGCGGGCCATTCCTTGAGCAGGCCGGTCTCGGGGGACTTGCCGTCGCGGTTCAGCCCGCGGAATTGGGGCCAGTCTTCGCAGTGGGCGGGCATGGCGGCGAGAACAGCCAACAGGAGCAACGCCAGAGTCCCCGGAGCGGCGGTGCCGCAACCACGGAAGAGCGTCTTGGCACGGGAACGCCCGGCGCGCCAGGGCAGCAACCGGGGGATCCGGGCTAGAAGAGGACAGAAAACAGGGACCGTTAACCACGGAATGCACGGAAGAAGCACGGAAGAAGCAGAATGAGAATCACCGAGCTTTGCGATGAGTATCAGACACGGCAGAATGGAAAGACAGTAGATATCCCTGGCAAGTAACGGGGCTTGCCTGTGGCGTGTCATGGATTTCTGTGAAAGAATACGAGAAAATGACAGGGGCTTGCAGTAACTCAGCATCTTGTCCTTTCCGTTCAGGTCGCTCTTTTGGAACAGTTTTATCGGGGGTCGCCAATTCTGCCGACTATCTGAGCGTGAATGGTGACATTTTGGAGGACACTTGTCAATCTGGCGGCAAGAAAGCCGCCGCGAGGCTGCTTTCACAGGCATAGCTGCGATCGGTTTCATCTGGGGGTACCGGGAACGAAAGAATACCGGGGAACCCCTCGGCGTTGGCGTCATCCGGCTTGTCCGTTCCGGGGAAACCAGCCATGTCGCCATTTTGATTGAGACATCCGCTACGGACCGCAGTGTCCCTGGCGGGCTTCACCGGCGGGCGTTCTAGTGGAGTCCGAAAGGAAAATGACGCTGTCCGGGTCTTGACAGATTTGCAGTGGGATTATATGCTGCATGCAATCCCACCGCAAGACTGTCCAAGCGGCTCAGGTGATTGCATCCCCTGGAGGCTGGAGGTCAGGGTGGGGGATGTGACAATATTATCCGGGCTTCAATATTCCTTTGGCAGAAGAAAGGACCTACACGATGATATCCCACCGAATGTTTCTTGGCATGGTTTTGTGTGCGGCGGCAGCGGGCTGTGTTTCGGCGCAGGCTAGGACGGAGGTGAACGTGATTCCGGCACCGGTGAAGATGGAGCAGGGCAAGGGCGAGTTCAAGCTGGACGGGGAGACGCGCATCCTTTACCAGCGGGAAAACGCCGACGCGAAAAAGGCAGCGGACTATTTGGCCGAGGTGCTGCGTCCCGCGACGGGGTACGGTCTGCCGGTGAGCGGGGCGACGGCTGTTTGCGCCAACGCGGTGTATCTGGGCAACCAGGGTGCCGACCCGGCGTCGGAGTCGTACCGGTTGACGGTGTCCAAGGACCATGTGGATATCGTGGCATCGTCCGGAGCGGGGTTGTTCTACGGCGTGCAGACGCTGCGGCAGTTGTTGCCGGCCGCCGTTTTCAGCGCGACCCGGGTAGACGGGCAGAAGTGGACCGTGCCGGTGGTTGCGATCGAGGATGCGCCGCGCTTCGCGTGGCGTGGCATGGAACTCGATGTGTGCCGCCATTTCATGCCCAAGGAATTCGTCAAGAAGTTCATTGATACCCTCGCCGTGCAGAAGATGAACCACCTGCACCTGCACCTCACGGACGATCAGGGCTGGCGCATTGAGATCAAGAAGTACCCGAAACTGACCGAGGTGGGCGCGTGGCGCGCGGAGACCGTGGTCGGCCATGCGGGCGGCAAGGCGGGTGACAGCTACGACGGCAAACGTCACGGTGGATTCTACACGCAGGATGACCTGCGCGAACTGGTGGCCTATGCGGCGGACCGGTACATCACGATTCTTCCCGAAATCGAAATGCCGGGCCATGCGCAGGCGGCCATCGCATCCTATCCCGAACTGGGCAATGTGAAGGAACCGCTGCCGGTGTTTACCACCTTTGGCGTCAACAAGAACATCTTCAATGTCGAGGAATCTACCATACTCTTCCTGCAGGACGTGCTGGCCGAGGTGGTGGA